>JAIOSY010000159.1 GCA_021107375.1 Sulfurimonas sp. | reverse complement strand
TGCCAAGATTGATGAAACTCTTATTTTTAAGGGGATGAGAAAGATAATAGATAAAATAGGTATTTGCAGTTAATATATAATTCATTTAAACTTTGTTACCATAGTGTAAACTTATATTTTTTCGAGGATGTTGATGGAAATTTTAGATGAAATAAGTGATCGTAAGGCTTATGATAAGTTAACATTTTTTTATCTATCTATGCCGACTGTATTAATAGGTCACTTACTTGGTAGCTTACTCTTTGGTGCTTTATTATTTGGTGCTGTTGACACTTATAATTTAATTATTTGGCTAAGTATAAATGTTGTGTTTTTCTTATATAGATTTTATCATTACTATAAATTTAAGCAAGAAAATGAACAAAATAAGATGCGTGATAATAAAATTTGGACATATAGATTTTATTCTGATGTACTGCTAACATCTGTTATCTGGGGTAGTAGTGCTCTCTTACTATTTCCTTTTGGTGACACTACGAATATAATGATTATGATTCTCTTTATTTTTGCTATAAGCTTTACCTCTATGGGTAATATTGCAGCTAAAAAAGAATTACAATTATTATATACACTCTTTAGTTTTACTCCACTTTTAATACAATTGATGATAGTAGGTGAAGAACAATATATAAATTTAGGTTTCCTTGTAATTGCATTAATGATAATTCTTATCATCATTAGTAAGTATTTTGGCAATGTTATAAATAGTTCACTTGAAGAACATCAAGAATTTATTGTGGCTAAGCAATCTCATGATCTTTTAAAAGAACGATTTTTTTCTCTTTTTGAAAGAGCACCTGTTGGTATTTTTTATTATAATGAAAAATTTGAGATACTAGATTCTAATATCCATTTTGCAGAATTAAATGGTTCGGAATATAAAGAAGATCTTATTAATTATTCCCTCTTAAATACTACTAATAAAGAACTTATTAGTAGTTATAGTAGTGTTTTTGATAATCAAGTGGGTTCCTATAGAGGACCCTATAGTTCTTTTATAACGAATACTCAGTTATATGTGGATTTAAATACTGTTCCCCTTTTAGATGCTAACAATAACATAAAAGGTGGAATAACTATTTTAAAAGATATCACTGAAGAGGTAAATGCTAAAGAGAATATGATACGTAATGTTTATTATGATATGCTTACAAATATTCCAAATCGTACACTGTTGATGGATAATATAGATAAAGCTATTAAACTTAATGATACACATAAATATTTTGCAGCAATCTTATACATTGATTTAGACAATTTCAAAAAATTGAATGAAACTTTTGGGCATGATAAAGGTGATGCTGCATTAAAACAAGTTACAAAACGTATACTTAAAACAATAAATAGTGATGATACATTTGCAAGATTAGGTGGTGATAAATTCTCCATTTTAATACCTGAACTTTTTAATGATTATGATCTTTCATATCAAGAATCAATAAATTATGCAAAAAAAATTCTTCAAATTTTTATAAAACCTTTAGAAATAGCTGGTGGAGATTATCATATTGGTGCTTCTATCGGTGTTCACCTCTTTAATGGCACTAATGACACCTCTTATGATATACTTAAACGATCTGAGACAGCGATGTATGAAGCAAAACGAAGTGGACGCAATGCCATAATGTTTTATAAAGAAGATATGGGTGATAATGTAGCAGAGTTTATTAGCATAGATAATGATTTACGAAAAGCTCTTGAAAATAATGAATTATCTATGTATTACCAACCTCAAGTAGATGTCCAAAGTGGAAAAATTATAGCAGCTGAAGCATTAATTCGATGGAAACATCCAACAAAAGGGATGATGCCACCAGAAAAGTTTATCAGCATTGCTGAAGAGAGTGGTTATATAGTTGAGTTAAGCCATTGGATAATGGAAACGGTTATTAAAGATATAAAGGCATTAAGTCAAAACTCATGTGGTTTTATGCTTGAACATATTGCTATTAATATTAATAGTCTTCATTTCTTAGGTCTTGATTTTAGCCAAGAGATAAAAACGCTTATAATAAAGTATGATATTCCACCTCAATGGGTAGAAATAGAGATTACAGAGGGTGTTGTTATGAATAATATCGATGAGGCTATTAAAAAAATGAATGAGCTTAAAAACTTTGGTCTTAAATTTTCAATGGATGATTTTGGAACAGGATACTCTTCACTCTCTTATCTAAGCCAACTCCCTTTTGATTCACTAAAAATTGATCAAGCTTTTATTAGGAAAATGAATAATAATACCAATGATGCTATATTGATATATTCAATCATTGATATTGCTAAAAATTTTAATCTATCAGTTGTTGCCGAAGGTGTAGAAAATATTGAAACACTACAAATGCTTCAAAAAAGTACATGTAATATATATCAAGGATACTACTCTCATCGAGCAATGCCATTTAAGGATTTTTCAAAACTTCTTTCATTACGGTTAGAAACTCATTAAAATAAGACTAACAGTTTTTGATCATACAATCATTTTATAAAATAAGTAGTATAATGAACTATAGGTAAAAATTATAAAAAAAGGGTTTATATGAGTCAAAAACATAAAGTAAAAATCGAAAAACTGTTTGAGCATCCCATCTCTGGAAATATTGATGCAAAGAAGATGATTTCGGCATTGGAACATTACGGTGCTAAAATTGATTTAACAAAACAACATAAGGCGAAGATTTTTGTTGGTAAAGATGAGTTCATTTTATCACTTTCTCATAGAAATGACTTATCTAAAGATTCTATTGTAAATCTTCGTCATTTCCTTGAAAAAGTTGGTTTGACACCAGATAAATTGTAGTGTTAACGGTAGTTAGTTCTATTTAGTTTTGGTTTGTAGTGGGGGTCTTCTCCTGCTACAGTCCATAATTTTCTACCCATCGCACTGATAGATTTAAAAAAGCTTTCGTCTATAGGTTCTAAAAAATCAACTTCACTAAAATGTTTTAAAAGTTGCTCTTTTTCATTCTCAAAACTAGCTTCCTCAAATGAATTTGCATCTTTTTGTACAGGTAAGTCTAGTGTTTGATTTGTAGATAGATTTGCTAAAAGCCAGATGGCAATAAACTCTGAAGAGAATTTACTTAAAACATGGTGTGCAAACTCTTCAAAATCTTTATGCCCACTTTGTTCATATATTTTGATGATTAGCAGAAGTGTGTCATTTAGATGAACAAGAGGAACCGTAGAAAATATCATTC
>JAIOSY010000051.1 GCA_021107375.1 Sulfurimonas sp. | reverse complement strand
TTTTAGTTCAAGATGGTATTCGTATGATAAATCCATCTCATGGAGCGACAACTGCTGTTATCCCTCAAAAACTCCAAGAATTAGCAGAGAAAAATACTAATGATTTGGTAGTTCAGCCTGAGTTTATAGAAAAAACTATAGGTACTATTATAAATCTTCATGAGAAAGTTCTTGATGCAAAAGATGAAACTCTTGATGCTGTTAGAGTAGAAAATGATTTTTTAAAAGATGCATTAAACTCGCTTCAAGAACTTTATGATGAAGATAGAAAAACAATCCATACCCTTCAAGAACAACTAAAGCTTTCTCAACAAGAGGTTGAGTTTATGCGAAGAAAATATAAGCTTATGTGGAACAAAGCGATTGATGAGCATACAAAATAGATGAAGATTGATGAGGTTTGTGTTGCTTGTATAATCAATCAAAGTGTAAAAGTTGCTAATGCCATAAATGCTTCAGCTGAATTATCTGGGGAACTTACATCAACCGTTGAGTTAATGAGTAAAGATTTTTCAAGAGAAGAAACTCCTCCTGAAATAGCATCATTTGTTTATGAAAAAATGGCTGAGATTGCTAATAAAACTGACCTTTATGATGAGATAAAAGAACTTTCAACTAAAAAAGCACTTTCATTTGTACCCCTTTTAAAAACTAAACTCTCCACATGCCAAGATAAACTTTTAACAGCTACAAAAATAGCTGTTGCTGGAAATGTTATAGATTTAGCTGCTGCAGTTGAGTTTGATTTAGAAGAGGAGTTAGAGAAAATCTTTCATACAGATTTTGCTCATAATGATTTTGATGAACTTAAAAATCTACTTCCACATGCCAAGAGTGTTGTAATCTTGGGTGATAATGTTGGTGAGCATATTTTTGATTATATGTTTGTTGAGGTTTTAAAAGAGTTATATCCACATGCCAAGTATCATTATATGGTTAGGGGAAATCCAATCATAAATGATGTAACGATGGATGAAGCTTTGGCATGTGGCTTTGATAAGTTATGTGACTTAGTTGATAGTGGGGTAAATACTCCTGGTTTTGCTTATTCTCGTGCAAACCCACATGCCAAGAAGTTATTTGACGAGGCTGATTTGGTGATAAGTAAGGGGATGGGAAATTATGAGTGTTTAAGTCCATCTCATAGAAAAAATATCTGCTTTTTACTCAAAGTTAAATGTGAAGTTGTTGCTTCATCTTTAAATAAAGAGGTAGGCGATATAGTTTGTAAAATGGTATAATGCCGAAAAATAAAATATAGGTAAATGAAATATGATAACTTTTAGCGAGATGTTACTAAAACTACAAGAATTTTGGATGAAGCAGGGGTGTAATATTGTACAGCCTTACGATGTTCCAGCTGGGGCAGGAACTTTTCACCCTGCAACTTTTCTTCGCTCACTAGACTCTACTCCTTGGGCAACTGCTTATGTTGCACCATCTCGCCGACCGACAGATGGAAGATATGGAGAAAATCCAAATCGTTTGGGGAGTTACTATCAATTTCAAGCACTTATAAAACCCTCACCTGATAATATTCAAGAGCTTTATTTAAAATCTTTAGAGTATCTTGGTCTTGATGTTTCACAACATGATATTCGTTTTGTGGAAGATAACTGGGAATCACCAACACTTGGTGCTTGGGGTCTTGGTTGGGAAGTTTGGCTTAATGGTATGGAGGTAACTCAGTTTACTTATTTCCAACAAGTTGGAGGGATAGAGTGCAACCCCGTTGCAGTTGAGATAACTTATGGAACTGAAAGACTTGCAATGTATCTTCAAGGTGTTGATAATATTTTTGATATTGTTTGGGGTGAGAATGAACATGGAAAAACTTTTTATAGAGATGTTCATAAAGAGAGTGAGATACAGTTTTCAAAATATAATTTTGAAGTAGCAGATACAGATATGCTTTTTACTGATTTTAATGCAAAATGTGATGAGTGTCTAAAAACTTTAGAAGCTGGACTTCCATTACCTGCATATGATTTATGTATGATGGCTTCAAACACTTTTAATGTACTAGATGCAAGAAAAGCTATTTCGCAAACCGAAAGACAAAACTACATGCTTAAAATTCGTGAACTTTCAAAAGGTTGTGCAGAGTTGTATAAAGCACAAGAAAAAGAGCGATTAGAGAGAGTAAAATCGTAATTTATATGGCAATATGTCATAAAATCTAATTTTTTGTAGAAGTTATACTAAAATCAAATTATAAGTAAATACAAGGAACTCTTTTGAACACAACTCTCATAGGTCAAATCGATAAAATTCTTTTTGAGGATGAGGGCTTTTTTATAGCAGTTTTAAAAACTGGTGAGAAGGTAAGTGGGACTTACTTTGAGTCTGAAGTTAAAGATATTAAAGGCTCTGCCATTACACTTACTGGCATGTGGGAAGAGCATAAAAAGTATGGTAAAACTTTTAAATTTACCTCAATCAAAGTAAATCAAAATCAACTATTTTTCTTTTTAAACAAAATCATAAAAGGTTTTACAAAAAAACTCTCTTCAGAATTAATAGAGCATTTTGGTGCAGAGGAATTAGTTAAAATTTTAGATGATGATATTGAGAGATTATTAGAGTTTAATGGTATAAAAGAAAAACGACTAAAAAAGATTCAAGATTGATGGAAAAAGTTTCGTTCTATGAGAGAGTTAGGTGAATTTTTAAGCCCTTTTGATGTATCTCCAGTTCTTCTTACTACAATCGCAACAGCTATGAAAGATGTAATCCAACCATGTACTAAAATCAAAGAAAATCCCTATGTTTTAACCTCTATAAACTCTATCGGTTTTAAGCGAGCTGATGAACTTGCACTTAAAATGGGAGTTAAGAAAACTGATGAGAATCGTATAGCTTCCGCGATGGATTATGTTTTACTAAACTACTGCGAACAACAGGGAAATTCTTGTGTTGCAAAAGATATTTTATTTACTGAGTTAAATGAACTTTTGATGTTTAACGGACATGAGAATCTTTATGAGTCTATTTTAGTTCAACGGGTAATGGATCAGCAGATAATCGTGATGAAAAATGATAGACTCTCCCCCTCTCGACTTTATGATGCTGAGAAATTTCTGTATGATACTTTTAAAGCAAGAGCAAAAGTAGATAGTGGTGGATTTGTAAAAGATATTGATAAGTTTTTAGAAGATAATGAGCTAAAACTAGGAGAGCAACAAAAAGAGGCAGTTATAAAAATAAACAATGGTGCTTCTATACTCTTTTTAGTTGGTTATGCAGGAACAGGAAAAAGTACAACAAGTAAAACAATCCTTGATTTACTAAACACAAGATACGATAAAAAAGAGATTATTACTTGTGCCTTGAGTGGGATAGCATCTCAAAGAATCTCAGATACAACAGGTTATGAGAGTGCGACTATTCAGTCTTTAATCGTTAAGCATGAAAAAAGTGATGCTTTCCCTTATGGTGTGATTTTAATAGATGAAGCGTCTATGATAAACTCATCTTTATTTGCTAGATTTTTAATGAAAGTTAATAGAAAGGCTATTTTAATTATAGTGGGAGATGATGCACAACTTCCACCTATCGGTGCAGGAAATGTACTTAGTGATGTTTTAACTTTAGAGTTAGCACCTATTGTTAAACTTACAAAAATTTATCGACAGAGTGAAGAGCAAGCTATTACCATCATAGCAAATGATATTAGAAAAGGTGAAGTGCCTCAGTACAGAAAAAAGTATGATGACTTTGAGTTTGTAGATATTAGTATGCCAAACTATTATGGGATGAGAAACACTTTGAGTGCAAATGAACTCCAAGAGATGAGAGAGGAGAACTCTTTATCGATTGTTGCCGAAATAATTCATCGAGTTGTTGAGTCTATAGAAAAAGCAAGATACAGACTTCAAAATAAACAAATCAAAGAGTACCTAAACTATTTTCAAGTGATAACACCGATGAAAGGTGGAACTCTTGGGACTACAAATCTAAACAAAGTCCTCCAAGAGTATTTTAACCCAAACCCTAAAAAGTGTGTAAAAAAAGGTGGTTCAGAGTTTAGACTTATGGATAAAGTGGTTCATATTAAAAATGAAAATATGACTTCATGGAGTGGCGATGGTTTTAAGATGGGAGAAGACTCAAACCAAAGACGAATTTTTAACGGAATGAGTGGACTTCTTTTCAAAATAGAAGAGGATGATGAGCAAGTCTTTGTTTTTTATCCAAATGAGGATGTAGTTGTTGTTTATGAGTATGCAGAGTTAAAGTCATACTTGATGCTCTCTTATGCTTTAACTATCCATAAAGTACAAGGGATGGAGTATGATATAGTAGTTATCCCTATGACATTTTCACATTTTATCATGCATAACACTAAACTGATTTATACAGCGATTACAAGAGCTAAACACAAGTGTATTTTAGTAGGTGAGGGTGCTGCTTTTGAGAGTGGATGTAAAAAGTTTGAATCAACACGGAGAGATACCGTGTTGTTGGAGTTATAGCCTAATAAAGACCGAATTTACCGTCGTTTCTTTTGTAAAGAATACGAGTTTTATCTTCATTGTCTAAGAAAATTTCAAATACTTTATCACCCTCTTTTAAGTCATTTAAAACATCTTCAACTTCACGAGGTTTGTATAGTTCTAATCTAACTGGAACTATTTCATCTTCTAAAGCTTCATTAACTTCTTTAATATCTACATTTTCAGCTTTAGCTTCATTTAACCCAACTTTTTGGTGTTGGCTATCTTTATCGTGGATTCTTCTCATAGCTTTTTGCGCTCTTGAAGTTGCCATATCTATAGCTGCATATAAATCACCATCATTTTGTTTAATAATAATAGAGTTTTTATGTGCAAGGTTGATAACAAACTCAACAACAGAATGTTCTTTACCTTTTTTTGTTTGAGCAGAAGCTATAACATTTACAGAGATAATATCCATGTTATATTTACTAAGTGTCTCGATTGAAGTAGTCA
>JAIOSY010000038.1 GCA_021107375.1 Sulfurimonas sp. | reverse complement strand
GCTTACTTTTGGCCTCTATTTGCTTTAGAGATTGGTTTACTTATAGGTTTACAATTTGTAAAACATAAACCAGGAATTAACTTAGCAGTGATGTTTGCTTTTGTATTTATGACAGGGCTTATGCTTGCTCCTTTACTTGCTCGTACACTTGGAATGAGTGGTGGTGGAACAGTTATTGGTAATGCATTTGCTATGACATCAGTTGTATTTGGTGCTATGAGTTTTTATGCAATTAAAACTACTAAAGATTTTACTTCTTATGGAAAACCTTTAATGATAGCACTTGTTGTTATCATTGGCTTCTCAATAGTTAATATCTTTCTTGGTAATTCAATGCTTCATGTTATCATCTCTGGTGCTGTTGTTGTATTATTTAGTATCTTGGTTATTTATGATACTCAAAATATTATGAGAGGTGCTTATGAAACTCCTATTGATGGTGCTATTGCACTTTATTTAGATTTCTTAAATATCTTTACTGCTCTACTTCAATTATTTGGTATCTTCGGTGGAGATGACTAAAAATACTTTATCACCCGAACTTTTTCGGGTGATTGATGCAAATATTAATCGTCTTAAAGAGGGAATTAGAGTTGTAGAAGATATTATGCGATATCGAGATAACAATAAAGAACTATCTTCAAAATTAAAATCACTTAGACATAAAGCTAAAATCACAGAAACAGATGAATTACTATTTCATCGTGATAGTATAAATGATGTACTTCGTCCAACAACAAAAAGTGAACTAAATCGTACTAATATAAAAAGTATTATTTTGGCTAACTTCAAAAGAGCAGAAGAATCATCAAGAGTTTTAGAAGAACTTTTTAAACTACACAACCAAGAGTATAGTGAAAACTTTAAATATATAAGATATGAACTATATAACCTTGAAAAAGAGATAGTTCTTAGCGAGAAGTGATAAAAGCCACTTCAAACTCTAAATAGTTTAATGGATATTCTTTCATTAACTTTTTAGTTTGTTTATAACTGAGTAAATTTCGAGAGCCACTTACTCCACTTTTTTTTATATATCTAAACATCTCTCTAGTTGATTCAAACTCTAGACTATACTTAACAACTTCAAACTTAGCATCAAAATATTGATTAACCAAGTTTTTTATTGTTTGTGAACTTTTTAATAATGGTTCAAGTGAAGCAGTTTTATTTAATGTTTCAAATGTTCCTGATGTAAAAATAGCAAAAGAAAATGGGATGTTTAATAATTTAATAGATTTAAATATATCTTCAAGATTCTCAGCCCACTGTAAAGCTGACGCAGAAAAAATATAATCATATTGATATGTTTGTAAATTTTCAAAAAGTCTTTTGTCATTAAAATCACCATAAACAGACTCTATATTTTCTGCTTTTGGATGCAATTCTAACATACCATGAGCAAAATCAACTCCAGTAAAACTTTCATATTCCCAATCTATTGCTCTACAAAGAGAGCCACTTCCACAACCTAAGTCTAAAATCTTTTTTGGCTTATATTTTAAATCTAATAATAATTTTTTTACAACACTTTCTTGAATTATATTATACGAACCATAATGAGATGCATATTTTGAAAACTGGGAACTTATTTTCATTTTTTATTAGCTATCAAAGAGAATACGAAAATAATCAATACACATAATACAATAGTCGCACCTGAAGGTAAGGAAAAATAAAAAGAGAGTGTCATCCCACATGCCATACTAATAATTGCAAAAAGTAAGGATAATAAAGAGGTATGTAAAAAGCCTACCCTAAACTGAAGAGCAGCCACAGTTGGTATTACCATCAATGCCCCTATAAGTAAAGTTCCAACAACTCTGATTGATAAGGCAATAATAATTGCAACAACACTCACAAGTAAAAAATTTAAAAGCTTAACTTTTACTCCACTTGTTTTTGCTACCTCTTCATCATATGCAATAAAATAAAACTCTTTCGAAAAAACTAAAAGAAGAGATAAAGCGATTCCACCAAAAACTAAAATTGTTATAACATCTTCATCGCTAACAGCTAAAATAGAACCAAAAAGATATGAAAAAAGTGAATTATTAAATGCTCCACCTAGTGAAACTATTATAACAGCTATGGCCAGTGAACCTGATAATAAGATTGCTAAAACTGCATCTGAATATAATGCAAAAGAACTTCTTAAATACTCAATAAGCCATGCAGAAAGAATAGCAACAACAACTGCCATCCAAAGAGGATTAAAACCAGCTACTAAACCTACAGCAACTCCAACAAGAGCAGAATGAGCTAATGTTTCACTTATCATTGAATATCTTTTTAAAACAACAAAGGTACCACTAACAGAAGCAAGAACTGCTATCAACATTCCAACTAAAAAAGCTCTTTGCATAAATTCATATTCAAACATTTCCATCATATTAATGCTCGTGTCTATGATTATGAATCAGATGAGCATCTATGCCATAAAGCTTACTCATATCTTCACAGCTCATCGCTTTTTTAGGGTCATTACATATGATTGCTTTTTGATTAATTGTAAATAATCTTCCAATATCATCTGCAATAACTCCAATATCATGTGTAATAAAAACTATAGTTATTTTTTCTTCTTTATTTAATTTTGATAAAAGAGTATAAAAGTTTTTTTGAGAAACCATATCTACACCCGTATTTGGTTCATCAAGAATCAAAATTTCTGGTTTTGAAGCCAAAGCACGAGCAATCATAACTCTTTGTCTTTGACCACCCGATAATGTTCCAACCATTTTATCTTTTAAATTTAAAATATCCATTTTAAACATTGCATCTTTTACTGCATCTCTATCTTCTTGAGTCTCTTTTGAGAAAACTCCTCTTTTTGAAACTCTTCCCATTTTAACAATATCTAAAGCAGTTGCAGGAAAATTCTGATCTACAAGAGATGCTCTTTGAGGTACAAAACCTATTTTATGCCACTCTTTAAAATCTGAAAGCTTTTTACCAAAAAGTTTTATCTCTCCAGTTGTTGGTTTATCTAAACCAAGAAGCATTCTAATAAGAGTTGTTTTACCACCACCATTTGGACCAATAATAGCAATGTATTCCGCATTAAAAATCTCTAAAGATATATCTGAAAGAATATTTTGACCACGAACAATAAAACTTAAATTTTTAACATCAAAGATAGGTACTTTGAAGTCTATTGACACTTAAGTGCCTTTGATATTTTTGTAAGATTTATTTTCATAATATCTTCATATGTAAAATTTTGTTCTGATTCATCTTTTGTTATATTTCCAAGTGGCTGAAGTGTATCAACGCTAACATTAGCCTCTTGTGCCAAACTTTTTATTGCTTTATCACTTACAAAATTTTCAAAAAATATTGTTGATACTTTATGCTCTTTAATATCATTTATTACTCGTATCATATCTTTTGGTGATACTTGGGTATCAGGAGAGAAACCACTTAATGCTTTTACATGAAAATCATAGTTATTGCAAAGATAAGAAAAAGCGTTATGATTTACAATAATAGTATCAAGAGAACATGACTTTAATTTTTCTTCATATAAAGAATCTAAATTTTTTAACATCTTTATATAATTATCTCTATTTTTGATATATTTATTTTTATTTTTTAAATCAATTTTTATTAGTTCATCAGCTATTAAATTTGTTGCTTTTATCATATTTTCAATATCTAACCAATAGTGAGGATCGATACTATTTTCTTTAGTATGATTATGGTGAGTATGGGCATGTGCATTATGCTCTTGAGATTCAAGTTCTCTTAGATTTACAAACTTACTCATATCAATTGTTTTATTTTTAAAGCTATATCCATCTATCCAAGGTTCTAACCCTGCACCACTATAAACAACTAAAGCACTTTTTTCTAACTTAGCCATCATCTTTGGAGTTGGTTCATAACTATGAGCATCTACGCCTATTGGTAAAATCATAATAATTTCTAAAGAATCTTCTGAGATGTGTTTAGCAATGTCATAAAGAGAAAATGTACTTAATGCAACAATCGGTTTTTGTGTGATTTTCTCATTCTTTGCATCTTCTTTATTTACTAACATTTGCAAAAGAAAAAGAGAGATAATCAAAACAAATATAATATTTCTATAATCTTTCATTTAAGACCTTCGTAGGATATTTTTATTTAAAATTTTGAAATTGTATCTTAATCTTACTTTTTTTTAGATATAATTCGCCACTTTTTATACTCAGGAATTTATAAATGACAACTAGTTTATTACTTATTGTTCAAATAGTATTAGTTATTATCTTAGTAATAGCAGTATTATTACAAAAAAGCTCAAGCATTGGTCTTGGAGCATATAGTGGCTCAAATGAGTCTGTATTTGGAGCAAAAGGTCCAAATAGTTTTTTAGCAAAAGCAACTTTTACAATTGGATTTTTATTTGTTGTAAATACAATCACTTTAGGATATATGTACGCTCAAGCAAATCAAGCATCAGTAGTTGATGATATGATTGAAAGTACAAATATTGTTGCACCAACTGTAACAACAACTTCTACAGAAACAAACACTACAAAATAGTTGCATCTTTTGCAACTATAACTTTTCTATAAATTACTTTTTTACTCCCTCTTAAATTTTTCTTGCTACAATAACACTATTATTTTTATAAAACCAAGGAATTTCAATGCTTAACGAAATATATAACGAATGTGAAACAAAAATGAAAGGCAGCATAGAACATATGCAAAGAGATTTTAAAACACTTAGAACTGGTAAAGTTCTAATCTCTGT
>JAIOSY010000252.1 GCA_021107375.1 Sulfurimonas sp. | reverse complement strand
CCTAATAATATTACCACTTTTTAGTGATGAGTATGATTTTGATATGGATGAGTTTGAGCCTAAAGCATATGAATATAGTGGTTATTTACGCCTTGATAATAAGTTCCAACAATTAAATGAAAATACTAAAAATCATCAAAATTATATGCACTTAGAAGCTCTTTTTGATTTTAGTTATTTTTATGATATATTTACTTTTAAAAGTTCACTAATGGGTACTTATGATTATATAAAAGATAAAAATGCAAAAGATAATTATCCGATAAATGAACTTTATATTGAGGCAGAATTAAATAAAAATCATACTATTTTAGTTGGTAAAGAGTCTCTTGGATGGGGGAAAGGATACTTTTTCAATCCAGTTGCTTTTTTTGACAGACCAAAAGACCCTACTCAACCAACAAAAACCCGAGAGGGATTTATCATAAGTAAATATAGTTATAACAAAAGTTTTCAAACTATTTTAAAAAATCTCAGTTTTGATATAGTCTATCTACCATCAAGTGATACAATCAACAAAGATTACTACACTCAAATAACAAAAAATCAAACTGCCAATAATATCGCTCTTCGTCTTTATCTACTTCTGTATGATACAGATATAGATATAATTTATAAATATTCTGATGTTACACAAAATCAAATTGGTATAGATTTTTCAAAAAATCTTCAAACAAATTTTGAAATTCATGGTGAATTTTCAACAAAAACAGATGATGATTACTTATACCTTTTAGGTTTTCGTTATCTAACTAATTTTGAATTAACTATTATTAGTGAATATCTATATAATTCTGATGGATTAAATAAAAAAGAGATAGAACTATCCAACTCTCTACTTCCATTCTTAGCAAAAGATTATTGGATTACACTAATCACACAAAAAGAACCATTTGAGTGGTTATACTCTAGTATTTACTATAAAAACATGATAAATATACAAGATAACTCCATGCAAAATAAACTAGGAGTTAATTACAGTTTTAAAAACAATATAGATATTGATTTATCTTATAATATTAATAGTGGTAGTAAGCTCAGTGAATTTGGTAAAAAATCTGTTTCAGATTTTGCTTGGTTACAACTCACATGGAACTATTAATATAATCAACCACTTTAGATTCAGTTGTTACACTTTTGATTAACTCTACCACTTTTAGATGTTCTGGATGAGTTGCATAAGTTGATAAATCATCTTTAGTTTCAAAAGTGCTGTAAAGAGATAAGTCAAAAGCTCTATCTGCCTCTGTAAAATTAATTCCAACTTCCATAGATTTCAATCCATCTATTTTTAAAAGTAAATTATTAAGCTGTTTCTCTACTAGCTTTAAATTTGCATCTTTATCTTCTTCTTTAAATTTAAACATAACTATATGAACTATCATTTTTAATACCTTTTTTAGTGGAAGTTTAGCATAATACAAAAATGAAAAGAACATTAAGAGAATTATATGGTGTTGGAATACTGTTTTTTTACTTTTTTAAATGGCCTTATTTTCTAGGTTTTCCTTTTTTATATATAAATGGACTTGATAATAACTTTATTCTTGATGGAATTTGGTTTTTAACTATTTTTCTTATTCTCAAAGATTTTTATGGCATGTGGAAGAGAAAAACAACTAAAAACTAAGAAAGAATCCCTTTCCAAAAAAACTCAGCTATCATCACAATACAAAATATACCTATAAAATTTAAAAGTATTCCATACCTAATCATATCTTTAACATTTACGGCTCCACTACTCATTGCTATTGCATTTGGTGGAGTAGCGATAGGTAGCATAAAAGCATAACTAGCACAAAGAGTTGCCACCATCATAAACAGAGTTGCATTTATTCCTGTTTGCTCAGCAACTGAGTATATAACAGGAAGCATAATAGAGATTAATGCTGTATTTGATGTTATCTCTGTAGTAAATGTTATAAGCATCGCTACACTAAAAAGTAAGATTATTGGGGAAAGCTGTGTCATAACTATTAGATAAGACGCTACTTCATCTGCAAGTCCAGTCCCACTAAAAGCTTTTGCGATAGAAAAACCAGCACCAAATAAAAACATTATCTTATATGGGATTTTTTTAGAATCTTCATCCCACTCTAACACACTAAAGGGAGGCATAAATAAAAGTAAACCAGCAGATAAAAGTATTCCAGCTTCACTAAGTCCTAAACCACCCCAAAAAGGCTTCATCGGAGCATTTAAAAGAAGAAGGGTAATCAACCCACCCATAATATATAAAATCTTTTTTTGAGTCGTATTTAAAGGTACCTTTTTAGAATCTCTATGTATAGGAGTATTTGGTACCCCTAAACTTAAAAGTAAACTAACAACTACAAACATTATTAGAGCTAAGGGTGCTACCATCCACATCCACTGAAAAAATGGTATAGTTTCCATCCCTTTGTCATGCATTATCCCAAGCAGTATAAGATTTGGAGGAGTTCCTATAGGGGTAAGTATTCCACCAACACTTGCTCCATAAGCAATAGCAAGTGCAAATCTCATCTTCAGCTTTACATCACTTGTAATAAAAAGGGCTATTGACATAAGCAAAAGTGTTGTTGTTGTATTTGACAAAATCGAGCTAAGAAGACCAGATGTAATTGCTAAAGAAAAAATCATTCCTCTAGGAGTATTTGGAAATAGACCTAACATTTTATCAGCTATAAAAGTATGTAGATTACTCTTCTCAACTGCTATTGCAAGCATAAAACCACCCATAAACAAGTATATAATAGGATGAGCATAATTAACAGCTGTTGCCTTAGTATTTAAAATATCAAAAGCTGGAAATAAGACTATGGGGAGTAAAGAAACAACAGCTAAAGGCAAACCTTCATTTGTCCAAAGAGTAACAAGAAAAGCTATGATACCTAAAAGTGATGCCTGAACTAAATTAAAAACACTAAAAGATAAAGCAAAAACAACTAGCCCTATAAGTAATCCAAACCCTATCTTTTTAAACTCTTCTTTATATATATTCATAATTAACTAACCTGTATTGTAATAGCTGATATTACGATAATCTAAATTTAACTATTCTTAAAATTATTAAAAATCAATTCAATATAAATAGATAAAATACGATATGTTAAAATTTATAATTATTATTTGTTTATCTGCTACCATTTTATTATCTGAATCCAAAATAGATGAAATTTTTAAAAAAAGCAATATAGACGCACAAATGCAACTTTTATATTATTCAATAAACAAAACTAATAATAATGATGATGCTTATGCCACGGCACTCGGTGGCTATCTAAAATATACTACAGACAGTTATTATAATATCTTCATTTCAACAAGATTTCATACCTCTAACTCAGTTGGTGGTAATCACAATAAAATAAAAACTTCAATGTTTAACAACGATAAAAATGGTGATGCTTTAAATGTAAATAGTGAGTTGTATATCGCTTATAAAACTTCTAGTGGAGTTATTAAAGCTGGTAATATGATTTTAAATACACCAATGATGAATGAAGACACTACAAGGATAGTTCCATGGAGTTACCAAGGAATTACATATACAGATAATATAACTAAAGATTTAAAGGCTCAGATATATCATATAAATGCAATAAGATCAAACACCTCTAGTAACTATAAAAAAGAGAGTGCTAGCGGTGAAATTGGAGATAGTGGAGTTACATTATTTGCACTTAAATATACGGGCATTCCAAAAACTCATATTCAGTCTTTTTACTACTATGCACCAAAATTGTACTCTACATTTGTAGGTCAGATTGATTATGAATATATTAGTGATTTTGACACATTGGTTTGCTTTGGATTACAATATTTTAAAAGTGGTAATGGTGGAAAATATGTAGATAGCAATAGTAAATATGGTGGTGATAATATCGATTTAATTGCTTTAAGAATGATGCTATATTTTAAAGATTGGGAAGTGTCTTTAAACTATTCACAAAACTATGGGGAGAGTGGAGTTGTAAAGGGTTATGGAGGGTTAGCAAAAGTATATACATCTTCCATGATTGCTAATGGGCGTGGAAACTTTAAACCTGAAACATGGATGATAAAAAGTGCTTATGATTTACCTTTTAGTTCATATGATAGTGAAGTAGCAATTAGATTGACAAAGACACAATTTCATGAGGTTGAAGGTGATAATTTTGTTGCTTATTACTTACATTTTAAACACTTTTTCAATACAAACACTTCACTATATTTAAGATACGAAAATATAAACTATTCAGCTAATAAAAATGATGCTCAATATTTTCGTGCCATTGCCAAGTATAGATTTTAAAAGATTATTTTGAGAGAAGATCCTTTAGAGACTCTTTAGGATTTTTACCCTCTAACATCTCATATACCTCTTTAGCTATTGGAAGATATAAATTTTTCTCTTTTGCAATTTTGTTTAGGGCGTAGGTAGTCCCTATCCCCTCAGCTACTTCTCCTAACTCAAGAAGTATCTCCTCTTGAGTTTTTCCAGCTGCAATACCTAAACCAACTCTAAAATTTCTACTCATTGTTGATGAAGCTGTTAAAAACAAATCTCCTGCTCCACTAAGTCCAACAAAACTCTCCTCTTTTGCACCATAAACATAACCAAATCTTTGCATCTCAACCAATCCACGAGAGATTAATGAAGCAGCTGCGTTTTTACCTAACTCAAACCCTTCACATATCCCTGCAGCTATTGCGATTACATTTTTATATGCACCTGCAACTTCAGCACCCATCACATCTGTTGATGTATATATTTTTATAAAAGATGG
>JAIOSY010000181.1 GCA_021107375.1 Sulfurimonas sp. | reverse complement strand
TTATAATAAGTGTTTCAGTATTTGAAAAAAGTACTATCTGCTCAGTTGGTGTAGTATATGAAAATAGCTCTTATGATATGGGTAAAGCTATAGCTTCTAAATTAGATTCTAGTGATGCTAAGGCTATGATTTTATTTACAACTGGTTTAACGATAAATGGAGAACAGTTTCTTAATGGTGTAAGAAGTGTTTCAAAAGACAAATATCTGATTGCAGGTGGTTTAGCTGGTGATAATGGTGAGTTTAAACAAACCTTTGTAAGTCATCAAAATAAAATTTATAAAAAAGGTGCTGTTGGGGTTATATTAAAAGGTGATGAGTTAAATGCAAAAAATACTTATCTATTTGGTTGGGATGCAGTTGGTTTACCAATGAAAGTCACAAAAAGTGTAGATAATAGAGTATATGAATTAAATAATATTCCTATTATAGATATATATAAAAAATATTTTGGAGTAGAGATATCAACATTATTACCTAGAATAGGTGTTGAAATACCACTTATGTTAAATAGAAATGGAAATAAGATAGCTCGTGCCTGTATAAATAAATTTGATGATAATTCTTTACTCTTTGCAGGAGATATTATGGAGGGTGAAGATGTTCGTTTTGGTATAGGTAGTGTAGATATAATATTAAGAGAAAGTAAAAAGATATGTGAAAAGTTTAGTAGTACATGTAATCCAGAGACAATCTTTGTTTATTCATGTATGGCAAGGCGACGCTTACTGAACTTAAAAAGTTCTGAAGAACTAAAAATTATGGCAAGTAAATACAGCGTAAGTGGCTTTTTTACTTATGGTGAGTTTTTTTCTGATGAAAAGGATAATTATCTTTTTAATGAAACGATGACTATTTTAACTTTAACTGAAAGTGAGTTTATAGTTGAAAAAAATGTTGTTGATATTTTAAAAAATAAAAATATAGAAGAGAAGCAAGAGAATCATATGATGCATGCTTTAACCCATATGACTAATGTAATAGCAAGGGAGTGGCAAGAAAAATTAGATGAAGAGATAGAAAAAAATAAAGAGCAAGAGAGACAAAGTTTTCAAAAAAATAAACTAGCACAAATGGGTGAGATGATAGGTATGATAGCTCACCAATGGAGACAACCACTAAATGCAATCAGTGCGACAGGAATAAATCTTTCATTGTTGTCAAATATGAATATGTTAGAAAAAGAAAAAGAAAAAGTACAAGAGAGTAGTGAGTTTATACAAGAACAATGCCAAAAGATGTCAAATACAATAGATACCTTTATAAACTTTGTAAAACCAGCAAAAGAGTCAAAAGGATTTAAACTTTCTCATACAGTAGAAGAAATAATGCAAATAATGGGAACACAACTGGCAAACCATAATATAAAAGTAAATATACAAACTACTAATGAAAATATATCCTTGGTAGGGTACGAAGACTTACTAGAACAAGTAATAATAAATATACTATCAAATTCAAGAGATGCATTTGAAAATAAAGATATAGTAGAAAAATATATAAATATAAAAATTGATATGAAAGAAAATATACCAATTATAAGCATAGAAGATAATGCAGGTGGAATCCCACATGCCATAAGAGATAAAATATTTAATCCATATTTTACAACAAAAGAGCAAGGAAAAGGTACAGGTATAGGTTTATACATGAGTATGGATATAATGAAGAGAAGCTTTGATGGTGATTTGATTTATAGTGCTACTGATAGTGGTAGTAGATTTGAAATTGTTTTCGAGGAGATAATATGTTAAATATACATCAAAAACTAAGAGATGTGGCATCAGAAATATCTGTATTATATGTTGAAGATGATAAAGAAACAAGAGAACAATACTTGGATATACTTAAGTTATTATTTTATGATGTTAAAGGTGCGGAGAATGGTATAGCTGCATTAAGTGAGTATAATAAAAAAAAATATGATATTGTAATCACAGATTTAACAATGCCAGAAATGGATGGGGTATCCTTAATTGGAGAAATACTTAAGTTAAATCCTAATCAGCATACTATTATAATGACAGCACATAATACTAGTGAAAATTTAAGAAGTTCAATCGATTTTCAGGTCGATGGAATCTTATTAAAACCTATTGTAATGGATAAATTATTTCAGTTATTATATAAAGTATCTCATCAAATTTATTATGAGCAAAAAGATCAGATAATTTATACGAAAGATACAAGACTTAATAATCTTTTAAAAGATGAGGAGCAAGCTCTTTTTTTGGTGGTAATAGATAAGTTTGATGAAATTGTAAATCAGTTTGGAAGTCAAACAAAAACATATATTTTTAATGCAGTAAGAGAACATTTGTCATATTTTGGCATAGAAGATAAAAGTACACTTCAGCTTTATAATGATGTAGTAATATGTTCTACCTCAAAGCGCTATATAGATAATATTTTAGAGGCATTGCAAGGTTTTTCAGATTCTCATAACACAATAATAGTTATGTTTAATAAGCTGAAAATTTATATTACACTATCTTATGGTTTAATAATATTAAAAGAAAATAATAATTTAGAAAATAAATATGATGATTTTTTATATCATATAAACAATATAGTTACTGAAATAAAAGATGATGAATACAGCTCGTTTGTAGTTAAAATGGATGTTGATATGCAAGAAGCTGAAAAAAACAATTCATTAAGTTGGTTAGGAGTGACTTTAGATGCTTTAAAGCAAGATACAATAGTACCATTTTACCAACCAATTATAGATACAAAAACATTGGAAGTAGTTTCTTATGAGGTTTTTTCAAGGATAAAACAAGGTGATAAATATATACTTCCTAAGTTTTTTATTGATTTAAGTGAAAAAGCTGGGATATTAGAAGATATATCTAGAAGTGTTTTCAAACAAGGTTTTGAAAAGTTTTCTACAACTGAATTTTCTTTTCATATTAATTTAGGTAATTCTGAACTTAGAGATAATGCAATGAAAGAGTATCTTGTATATTTAAGTACACAGTATGATATAAAGCACAGTAGAGTTATTTTAGATATTATAAATTATGACCTGTTAAATCCATCTGGTAAAACAGTAAAAACATTGCTTAAATTAAAATCATTAGGATATAAGATAGCACTTAAAGAATTTGCTACTGCTGGTATAAATATTGAGTTAATCTCTATTTTACAACCTGATTATATTAAAATAAATCAAATACTTTTACAAAAATCATTAGTAGATTCTAATATGAAGAAT
>JAIOSY010000142.1 GCA_021107375.1 Sulfurimonas sp. | reverse complement strand
TGATTTTTGATGCAACTCACTCTGTTCAGATGCCAACAGCCCAGAACGGAAAAACTGGTGGAGATTCTTCAGTGGTTCCATATCTGGCATGTGGAGCTGCTGCTGTTGGAGTTGATGGTTTCTTTATGGAAACACATTTTGACCCAAGTATAGCACTTAGTGATGGACCAAATATGGTTAAACTTGAAGAGTTAGAAACTTTGATAGAAAAAATTAAACAAATACAAAAAATATAAAATAAAAGGAAATAAAAGAATGAGATTAGTTGAAGGTAAATTAAAAGTTACAAACGGTAAAAAAATAGCGATAGTTAGTACAAGATGGAATCACTTTATAGTTGACAGATTAGTTGAGGGTGCTGAAGATGCATTTAAGCGTCATGGTGGAGTTGAAGATGATTTAACTCATGTTTTAATCCCAGGTGCGTTTGAACTTCCAATGGTTATAGACCAACTTTTAGCATCTGGTAAATATGATGCAGTTTGTGCTTTAGGTGCAGTTATCCGTGGTGCTACTCCTCACTTTGATTATGTTTCTGCTGAAGCAACTAAAGGTATCGCTACAATGAGCCTTAAATATCAAAAACCAGTTTCTTTTGGACTTTTAACTACTGATACAATAGAACAAGCGATTGAGAGAGCTGGAACAAAAGCTGGAAACAAAGGTTTTGAAGCGATGACTACTGTTATCGAGATGCTTGACCTTTATGAGGCGATATAATGGCAACTAGACATCACGCAAGAATGGCAGTTGTAAGTCTTCTTTATGCTTACGATTTAGGAAATGGAAATATTGCCCAACACACAGCAGAGATTTTAGAAGAGAAAAAAATCCGTAATAAACAAAAAGATTTTGCACTTGCTTTATATGAAGGTGTAATGGAAAATCTTGAAGCTTGTGACACAGCAATTATCGAGCATTTAAAAGAGTGGGATTTTGAGAGACTTGGAGCAATCGAGAGAGCAACTCTTAGACTTGCAACTTACGAGATTTTATTTGGTGAACTTGATTCTGCTGTTGTTATCAATGAAGCTGTTGAGATTACTAAAGCGTTTGGAACTGAACAATCACCTAAGTTTATTAATGGTGTTTTAGATGCCATTTCAAAAGACAAACCAGAGTAGTTTGAATGAAAAAAATTACTTTATTATTTTCTCTTCTTTTTAGTTCATATTTATTTGCTTCTAATGGCTTAGTTTCAGAAGTTAAAATAGACAATAATATTTTTGGTATTGATGCTTGGTTTCAGATATTTAGTGGAATATTTACTGTAACTATTTTATTTTATTTAACATATAGATTTTTAGTAAAAAAAGAGATGGTAAATCCAAGAGATGAGTAGATTAACAAAAGAAGAAGCATTAGATTTAATCAAAAATGCTGATTTAAAAACACTTGGGAAGATGGCAAGTGCTAGAAAAAAAGAGCTTCATCCAAAAGGTATTACAACTTTTGTAGTTGATAGAAATATAAACTATACAAATATTTGTTGGGTTGATTGTAAGTTTTGTGCATTTTACAGACATGAAAAAGATGCTGATGCTTATGTGCTCACATTTGATGAGATAGATGCAAAAATAGATGAACTTTTAGAAATCGGTGGAACTCAAATCCTTTTTCAAGGTGGAGTTCATCCTAAGCTAAAAATTGAGTGGTATGAGGATTTAGTTGAACATATCCATACTAAATATCCCCAAATTACTATTCATGGATTTAGTTCTATTGAGATTGATTATATAGCTAAAGTTTCTCGCATAAGTGTTGAAGAGGTTTTAGAGAGATTAAAAGCTAAAGGTTTAGCTTCTATCCCTGGTGCTGGTGCTGAGATTTTAAGTGATAAAGTTCGTGATATTATTGCACCTAAAAAGATTGACTCTGATGTTTGGATAGATATTCATAGAAAGGCTCATAAGCTTGATATTATGAGTACAGCTACAATGATGTATGGAACTGTTGAGTCTGATGAAGATATTATCGAGCATTTTGATATGGTTAGAAAACTTCAAGATGAGACGGGTGGTTTTCGTGCTTTTATCATGTGGAGTTTTCAATCAGACAACACTGAACTTCTTCGCCAGATTCCAGATATGGAGAAACCATCTTCAAATCGTTATCTTAGACTTTTAGCCGTTGCAAGGTTATATCTTGATAATGTGCCAAATATCCAGAGTTCATGGGTAACACAAGGTCCATATATCGGTCAAATGGCATTGAAGTTTGGTGCAAATGATTTAGGTTCAACCATGATGGAAGAAAATGTTGTAAGCTCAGCAGGGGCAGCTTACTCGATGGCAAAAGAGGAACTTATCTATCTCATACAAGATATAGGTGAGATACCAGCTGTTAGAAATACAGCTTATGAAACTTTAGAGATTTTTTAATGAAAATATTTTTAACACTACTAATTTTAGGACAAATAATGATGGCAGCAACTGTAGAATATATTTAGACAAATGGTTTAAAAATACCAGTAATTTTTGAATATGACAATAGACTTCCACTTGTAACAATGCAGTTTACTTTTACAAATAGTGGGAGTATTACAGATACAGCAAAATCAGGTTTAGCAAAAATGAGTGCTAGAGTTATGAATGAGGGGACTAAAAAATTAGGTTCTAGTGCTTTTGCTGAACTTCTTGAATCTAAATCTATTCATATATCTTCATCAACTGGAACAGAGACTTTTCTTATGGAAGT
>JAIOSY010000115.1 GCA_021107375.1 Sulfurimonas sp. | reverse complement strand
TCTTCATATTTGGCGATAAATGAGGCTATAAAAACTGTACAAGATGGCGTTTTACTAGATATTCCAGAGACATTAAAGCAGCAGCATAAGGATTATTTAAACCCTCATCACTTTAATGGGTATATCAAACAAAACTATCTTACACAAAAATTAAAGTTTGTTGAGTTAAAAAGTATTGGTTATGAGAAAAAAATGAAAGATTGGCTAAAAAACATTACTAATTTTAGTTGATTTTAATTATCTTCGTACTAAACTGTCTTTCTATATCTAAAAACAAATTTTTTACAGAAGGGATAATGATGGAAATTACAACATCTTCAAATACAGCAACAATCATTGGAAATATTAAAAGTGTAAGCGACTTTCAGAATATAAAGTCTTCTATTGATGCTTTAAAGACAGTAAATAAGAGTATTGTTATAAATATTAAGGATTCTATATCTATTACATCATCTGTTATAGGTTATTTTAATAAACTTGTTTTAAAAGATAAGATACAGATGCAAATAAAAGTTGGAAATTCTCAATTAATGGACTTATTACAAGATTTAAATCTTGTTAAAGTTTTTAATGCAAAGCAGGTTTAAATATGACAATTAAAAATAAATTAAACTTTATAAATGTCTTAATTGTAGTATTTCTACTTGCGGTAATATCTATAACTATTACAAAATCTTCGACACAAAGAGATATAATTCTTCAGGCACAAGAATTGAATGTACTCTCCAAGAAACTCAGTCTTTTAATACATGAAACACAAAAGGAAAGAGGGGCTAGTGCTGGTTTTATTGGTTCTAAAGGAACAAAATTTGTAGAGATTCTTCCAAAACAAAGAGTTTTAACAACAACAAGAAACAAAGAGTTATTAAGTTATATATCAACGCTTGACTTAAGTTCATTTTCAAAAGAATTACAACAAGAGATAGCTAACTTTAAAGCAGATATGAACAAAGTAGATAGCATTAGATCGCAGGTTGATTCTTTAAGTATAAGCGTAAAAGATGAAGTTACTTACTATACAAAAATGAATGCAAAAATATTAAATATCGTAGCCCTTACTGCAAAACTTGCAAATACACATGAGTTAGTAAAATCTTTAGATGCTTACACCAACTTTTTAAAATCAAAAGAGAGAGCTGGAATAGAGAGAGCTGTACTTAGTGGAACTTTTGCTGCAGATAAATTTGGTACAGGTATGTTTGCAAAATTAATTACTCTAATAGCAGAACAAAATGCTTATATGGACTCATTTTTAAGCATGGCTACAGAGGATTCAAAAAAGTTTTATAAAACTACAATGAACTCTCCAGTTGTTGATGAAGTTAATAAAATGAGAGGTATTGCCAAATCAAAATCAGATGAAGGTGGCTTTGGAATAGATAGTGTTGTCTGGTTTAAAACAATCACTAAAAAAATCAATCTTTTGAAAAAAGTTGATGATGAACTTGCTTCTCAAAATACAACTTTACTTAAACAACTTGAAAGTGATTCAAAAATAAATGCCATTATCTCTATATCAAGTTACGCAGGTTTTGCAATTATTTTAACAATTATTTTATTATTTATAAGTAGAGGTATTAACCGTAGTGTTGGTGATAGTTTAACTAAAATTAAATGTGTATCTAGTAGACTCGACTTAACATGTGATGTTGTGGTTCATGGGAATGATGAAATATCACAAATTTCAAGAGCATTACATGAGATGATTAATGCTTTTAAAAATAGTGTTCATAACTCTCAAGATGTATCACTAGCGACATCAAATGAGAGCGAAAAACTAAATATTGTTGTTGAAGAATTAACTAGAAATGGTGAAGTAGCTGATGAAAGAATCAAAATTATAAATACCTTAGTTACTGAAGTTGGAAATAGATTAGATACAGTTGAAGATGCTTCTATAACTGTTTCAGAAGATTTAAATAGTACATCTGAAGTTCTTGATAGCTTTATTAATAAACTAGGTTCTGTTGTTATAGATATAGAAGATGGTAGTGCAAAACAACAAGAACTGGTTCAAAAAGTATCATCGCTTACAGAACAAGCAAAAAATATAAAAGATGTCTTGGCTATTATCTCAGATATTGCTGACCAAACAAACCTACTAGCTCTTAATGCTGCAATCGAAGCAGCTAGAGCAGGTGAACATGGTCGTGGTTTTGCAGTTGTTGCTGATGAAGTTAGAAAACTAGCAGAGAGAACACAAAAAAGTTTAAGTGAAATTAGTGCAAATGTTAATCTAATTACTCAGAATGTGATTGAGATTGCAGAAGAAACTGATTATACTTCAAAAAATATGCACTCTATCTCTGAATCTGCTCAAAGTTTAATAACATCTTCACAAGATACAAAAGATAACCTTATTGTTACAAGTGAAAAATCAACAGCCGTAATGCATCAAAGCACATATATAGCTACAAAAACTAAAGAACTTATTGAAAATATGGATGAAGTAATTGACATCTCAAATAAAAACACTAACCATAGACAAAAGGTAGAAGATGTTGCTCATACTATTTCAGAAGATGCAATAAAACTTAAAAATGAATTATCTAAATTCACAATCTAATGGAAAATGAAGATCAAGATTTAGAAACTTTAGAATATTTAAAAAACTTAACACTTCTTTGTGTTGAGGATAATAAAACCACTCAGATACTTTATGATTCAATTTTTGAAGATATTGTTAAAGAGGTTATTTTTGCTGATGATGGTGAAGATGGCTACCAAAAATATCTTGAATACAACAATATCAATATAATTATCACAGATTACAGTATGCCAAATTTAAATGGTGTAGAGATGATAGAAAAAATAAGAGATATAGATAAAAATATCCCTATCATTCTAGTCTCTGCAATATCAGACATAGATGTTATAACAAGTGCCTTAAATTTTGGTGTTAATAGTTTTATAAAAAAACCATTAATTTACTCAGAGATTATAAAAGCACTAGAAAACACATCAAAAATTCTTATAGCAAACCAATTTCTTCAAGAACAAAGAAATAAAAAACTAAAAGAACTTCAAGAAAAAGAGACCTATAATTCCTATCAAGAAGATTTAGGATTTGCAAAAGAGTTAAATATCCTAAGAAATGATTTTTACTATCAAATGATTAATCATACTGGTATCTCTTTAGTTGATTTTTTATATCACCCACTAGATGTAATGAGTGGTGATGCATATACTGCTAGACGAATTGATGAAAACACCACTTTTTATCTTATGGTTGATGGGATGGGAAAAGGGCTTTCAGCTTCACTAACAGCAATGCTTATAACATCATTTACAAATTATATTGTAGATATTATGATCTCAACTGATAATTATGATTTAGCTGTAATAATTAACGAAACTATGAAGTATATTCAACCAGTACTACTAGAAGAAGAGGCTTTAGCAATTGATTATATTGAGATAAATAATAAAGACAATATGATTTATTATGCCAAATTTGCTATGCCAGTTTTACTAATGGAAAATAAAAATAAAGAGCTTGTAAGACTAAAATCTAACAACCCACCACTTTGTAAATGGCGAGATACTTTTAACATAGATAAATATGACATAAGTGAAATCGCCAAATTCTTAATCTATACTGATGGGATAGTTGAAAATGAAACAATATTTGATAATCAACCATATTCAGATTTTATAGAAAAAGATTTTTTAAACTCTTTTACTAGAGAAGATTTAAAAAATAGTTTTTTTGAAAAAATAACTTATCAAGAGGACGATATAACACTAATCTATATAAATAGACTAAACTTTTTTAGTTCTGAATTAGCAACTAAAACATTTGCCTCAACTCTTGATGCTGTAGATAGTGCAAATGAATGGTACGAAGGGATATGGAAAGATATAACTAATGAAGTAAAACTATCTTACCAAGCAGGAGTAGTTTTTACAGAACTTTTTATGAATGCTTATGAACATGGTAATTTAGGGATAAATTCAGAAAAAAAGCATCTCTTACTTGATAATGACAACTACTTTGAAACGCTACTTGAAGTTCAAAAAAATTGTACAAAAGAGATAACTGTTAGTGTAAATAAAATTGAACATCAAAATGCTGATTATATAATTACTCAAATAACTGATGAGGGTGAAGGATTTGATACTCAGATTTTAAGTGAAATTTTTAGAAATGCTGCAACTTTTAATGGTCGTGGTGTTTTTGTTTCAAGAAAAAATTCTTTGGGGATTTATTATAACGATAAAGGAACTAGTGTTTTATATTTAAATAAAGTAGAAAGAATTAGCTAAAGCTAAAGACCTAAAAGGTCTTAAACTTATTTTGCTAGTGCTGCTTTTGAAGCTTCAACAACTGCAGTAAATGCTGCTGCATCATTCATCGCCATATCAGCAAGAATTTTACGATCAAGTTCGATACCAGATTTGTGAACGCCATTCATGAAAGTTGAATAGTTCATTCCGTTAAGACGAGCTGCTGCATTGATACGAACAATCCATAATTTACGGAAATCTCTTTTCTTTTGCTTGCGATCTCTATGAGCATATACCCATGATCTCTCAATTTGCTCTTTAGCTTTTCTAAAGTGTTTACGACGACCACTATAGAAACCTTTCGCTAATTTTAATATCTTTTTGTGTCTTCTTCTACGAACAACACCTGTTTTTACTCTTGGCATTTCTTTCCTTTTTTCTTTACCCAGACACTTTTTGTGTTAAGGTGCCATTTTTCATGGACTTGCCCAATTTATATAGTAAATTGGAGATAATGATTTAACTAATACTAGTTAATCATAGCCTTGATGTTTTTTTCGTCTGCTGCAGATATAACCGCTGGTTGATTCTGGTCACGACGAGTTCCTGCATCTTGTTTAGTTAGAATATGGCTTCTAAACGCTTTACCACGTTTAATTTGACCATTTTTCTTAACTTTGAAACGCTTAGTAGCGCCTTTTACCGATTTCATTTTTGGCATCGATGGCTCCTTCATAAAATTCTCTCTCTAATCTAAATTAGAAATTGAAAGCGGATTATACCCAAATTATTCTAAAATTTAGTTATACTCTCGCTATGAATTCAATTAAACATATAGAAAATGCCCTTAAAGAGCTAGATGACGAGGTACAAAAGATGCTACTTGATTGGAGTATTCCACTTAATGAAAAAGACAATTTAATGCTTCCAATTCTTCAACAAAAGAAAGTTTTAGACCAAACGAAAGAGGATTTAACTTACTTAAAAGAGAACCCACCTACACCTAATCAGGCATGTGGAATTTCTAAGTACAGGGACGATAACTAAAAAAGAGTGGGTTCGAGTGCTTTGAGTTTATAGCTTCGTCTATGAATCTCACAATAGCCATGTTTTTTAATCATCTCCACATGTCTCGCTGTCCCATACCCTTTATGTTTTTCAAACTCATACTCAGGATACTTTAGGGCTTCTTTTTTTATATCTCTGTCATGTGTAACTTTTGCTAAAATTGATGCGGCACTAACTTCTGCAACTTTACCATCAGCCTTTACCATCGTCTCTAAGCCATCAACTCCAAATGTTGTGTTTCCGTCAAAAAGATAATTTTTACACTCTAAATTTTGCATAATCTCTCTAAGTCCACATGCCAAGCATTTAGAAATTCCATCATTATCGATTTGTTTTGGGGAGAATTTTACTATATGGTAGGTTGATTTTTGGATTATCTCTTCGTAAAGGGTTTCTCGTTTTTTTTCACTTAGTTTTTTAGAGTCATTTAACCCTTGAACTTCAACGTTTAAAATACATCCAGCCATAACTAAATCGCCAGCAATTGGTCCACGACCAGCTTCATCTATGCCACATAACATTAGTAAATTCCTTGATTTTTATAAGTTGTGATTGAAAATTTATTGATTTTGTAAAAAAGAAGTTTTAAAAAAGACTCCTCTCCAGATACCTGCGGCACATAATGGTTTAAGATGTGCTGCTGTATTCCTACCCTGACACATTATCTCAAACTACCATTGCACAGGTCTAAAGAGAAGCGACGAAATTATAGCCAAATTTTCTTTAATTGGCAAAGAATTTTTAAAAAATTAGTTCGGAATTGTTGCTATTGCTAATTTTACAGCTTCTAAATATGCTTTATAATCAAAACTTGCATCAGAATTAGAAGCTGAAAACTCCATCTCTTTTGTCATCTCATAAATTTCTGTAAATTTTAAATTTCCTGCACTACCCTTTATAGAGTGAGCATATATTTTAATATTTGCAAAATCATTAGAGCCTATAGCATCACTTAGTGATTGCATTATAGAGACTGATTCATCTAAAAAACTACCTATTAACATTGGCATATGCTTTGCTTTAAGCCCTATTGCAACTGCCATTTCATCTAAGTTTATATTTGAATAATCTGCATTTTGTATTGGCATGTGGATATTTCCTAACTTTTTTGTACAATGTTATCATAATAATTAAAAATAGAAAATAAAAGAGAGAAAATCTATGCTTTATATCGTAGTTGCCCTAAAACCAGAAGCTCAAGCTTTTGTAGATAAATACAAACTTATTAAAACTAAATTAGCTAATTTTACTCTTTTTTATAATGATGAGATAATGTTGATTATTAGTGGTTTAGGGGTTGAGAACTCTACACAAGCTACTCAAACACTTATAAATCACTACGATATTACAGATGATGATATTTATTTAAATATTGGGATTTGTGGGGCAAATGAGGATTATGAGATTGGGGAACTTTTAGAGATTGGAAAAATAGAATATGACTTTGAAACTATTAACCTTCAAAGCCAAAGTAAAAAAACCATAACTTGTTTAGATAAAGAAGAAACTAGAAATACAAAACCAATAGTTGACATGGAATCTTTTGGATTTTACGATGCTGTAATTCACTCCCCTGCCATAAAAAACTATCACATTTTAAAAGTTGTCTCAGACCATTTTGAGCCTAATAAAGTCACCAAAGAATTAACTAAGTCGCTTGTTTTTAATGTGATTGATGATATAAATTTGATACTTAACAAAAAGGCTGATTTTTGAAAGTAATATTTCTACTAATTTTTATAAATTTTTCTATTTTTGCTTCAACAATTAATGATAATGAACTTAAAAAGATGATTGGACAGATGATAGTTATTGGATTTCCTAATGAAAGTGTAAATGAAAATAGTGAGATTATTAAACAAATCAACAAATACAATTTAGCTGGAGTGATTTTATTTGATATTTTTTATAATGATAGAGAAAAAAATAAAAATATCTTTTCACCAGAGCAACTCCAAAGGCTAACAACATCATTAAAAAAACTCTCAAACCACCCAATACTAATCTCAGTTGATCAAGAGGGTGGAAAGGTTGCAAGACTTAAGCCAAAATATGGATTTGAGGAGTTTTTATCTGCTAAAAAAATTTCTGAGCTTTCAATCCCAGATGCCAAGAACAGTTACAAAAACATGTCAAAAATGCTTCAAAAAAATGGAATAAACTGTAACTTTGCTCCCGTTGTTGATTTAGAAGTTAATCCTAAAAATAAAGTCATAGTTGGACTTGAACGCTCTTTTGGAAGTTCAAGTGAAGAAGTAACTAAATATGCAAAAATCTTAATAGATGAACAAAAAAAAGCTGGGATAATCAGTGTTTTAAAACACTTCCCAGGGCATGGCTCATCACTTGGGGATTCCCATCTTGGTTTCGTAGATATTAGTGATACTTGGAGCCAAGAAGAGTTGGAGCCGTATAAACAATTAATAAAGCAAAAAAGTGTAGATATGATAATGACTGCTCATGTTTTTAACTCATATTTAGATGAAAAATATCCAGCGACACTTTCATATAATGTAAACACAAAACTTCTCCGTCAAAAGATGGATTATAAGGGTGTGATAGTTAGTGATGACTTACAGATGAAAGCAATTTCAAAACATTTTACACTCAAAGAAACAATTACTTTAACAATAAATTCAGGGGTAGATATTTTACTTTTTGGAAATCAATTGGCTAATCAAAATCTTGATGAACTGATAAATACAATTTTAGCTCAAGTAAAAAATGGTGAAATCCCACATGCCAAAATTATAGAATCTAACAGACGGATAAAAAAACTTCATGAATAGTGCATTTTCAACTCTTGACTGGCTTGTATTTTGTGGATACTTTTTAGTTTTAGCACTCTCTTCTTACATCTTTAGCCGAAAAAAAATCACCTCTACAAGAGAGTATTTTGTAGGCTCAAACACTATGCCGATGCTTGCTGTTGCTATCTCAGTTCTTGCAACGAGCCAATCAGCAGCAACTTTTTTAGGTGCTCCAGAGTTTTCATATAAACATGATTTTACTTTTATAGGTTTTTATTTCTCAGGACTTTTAGCAGTTGTCTTTGTAGCCTATGTTTTGATACCGAAATTTTATGAGATGAAAGCAGTAACAGTTTATGAACTCTTAGAAAAACGATATGGAGAGAATGCGAAAAAACAAGCTGGAATCATGTTTTTAATCGGTAGAGTTTTAGCAAGTGG
>JAIOSY010000177.1 GCA_021107375.1 Sulfurimonas sp. | reverse complement strand
TGCTGCAAAAAAGCCTCCTAGTATTCCTAAAAAGTGTTCATAAGATATGCTTATACCCATCGGTTTTGTGATTAGAATTATTCCTAAAAAACCAACTAAAAGTGCAAAAATTGTTGTTTTATTTAAATACTCTTTTAAAAGATAGTATGCCAAAACAGTTGCAAAAAGTGGTGAAGTTTTGTTTAATGTTATCGCCTCTCCAAGAGGGATTGTAGTTATGGTATAAAAGAACAAAATCATAGCAGTAAAACCAAGCACTCCACGAGTTATCAGCAGATAAAACTTCCCACCAATAAGAGTAGGAGGGGTGTGTTTTAGAGCGTAAACGACAAGAGCAACACCGATTAAGTTACGAAAAAAAACAATCTCTAGTGCTGATAAATCATCTGTTAGTATCTTAGCAACTGCTCCATTTAATGCAGAGATTAAAGCACCCAGAAGCATATATAAAACACCCCTATCCATAGTTTTTAACAACTCTCACCTCTAACAAATTTAGATGCTTTTTGATTTACAAAAGCCAACTCATACCATTGTCTTCTTGGTGCGATAAGATTTAGTCTTTGTGGATTTGAACTTCTTGATAGTGCTACATAAAACTGAGAGGGTGCAAAAATCTCATTTGTTTCGATGATTAAATCCTCGATAGACATCCCTTGTGATTTATGGATAGTTATAGCAAAGGCAAGTTTTATCGGGTACTGATGGATAGTAAAAAGATTTTCTTCAACCATCTCTTTTTTGCCCTCAACTGTTTTTTCCTTCCACGAAGCCTTACTTTGAGCAACAGACTCCAGTTTTATAACTTTACCGTCACTTTTTTGCACATAGATATAACTAACATCTTTGTTTACAATTACACCCCTTTCACCATTAAAATAGTTCCAAGAGTTTCTAGTAAAAAGAACTGGAGCACCTATTTTTAGCTCTAATTCTCTCTCAATTCTAGCATCGTTCATATATCTCTCTATCTCATTGTCATTTACACTTTTTAAGTGTTTTACAACTTGAGCCTCTTTTATAAAAAGCTCTTCATCTATATGTTTCAACTGCTCTTTGTTGTGAAAATTTGCAGAGTTGTTTTTTCCAAAAAGAAAAGTAAACTCACTTAGATTATTTGGCAGAGGTTTTATATATTCATTTAAATGATTGTGAATATCTTCATCTATAAAACCATATCTTACATTATGTAGAAGCTCTATAAATTTTTGATCATCGGTTCTGTAAATATGTGTTAGTTCTATAGTCTCAAAATTAAAACTTTGCCAAGCCTCAGACTCAAAAGCAAATATAACCTCAGCACTTCCACGAACAACTGGAGGGAGTTGTAAAAAATCACCAACAACTAAAAGTGAACCTTTAAAATCACTCTGCTCTAAGCGGAGTTTTATCATCTCAAACAAGGTATCACTAACCATTGAAATCTCATCAATCACAACTAAATCTATAGAGTGGATTAATTTTTTAACTTTTTTCTTAGCCTCAAGTTTTCCATTTTGTTCTAAATCCAAGATATTTGAAGCTATCCCTAAATCAAAAAAACTATGAAGAGTTTGTCCACCGATGAGAGTTGCTGCCATCCCTGTTGAAGCAAGTTTAGCTACTTTTTTAGCCTCAGATTCAAACTCAGCTATAACTTCCCTAGTGATAGTGGTCTTTCCAACCCCTGCTCCACCAGTTAAAAAAATATTTTGTTTTAGTTTTAGTTTTTCTATAGTAGCACTTAAATAGTTCATAAAACGGATATTAGCAACAAAAGTTATAAATATAGATAAATTATAGTAAAATCTTTAAAAATATTATTTGGACAAAAGAACATGGAAAGAATTTTAATTGTAGAAGACAACAAAACACTAGCAAAACTAATCTCTAAAAAAATCTCAGAATCAATAGGATTTGAAGTTGATATAGCTTACAATCTAAAAGAAGCTAAACTATTTTTAAAAATGTATAAATATTTTGTAGCTCTTCTTGACTTAAATCTTCCAGATGCTCCTAATGGTGAAGTTGTTGATTATGTACTTTCAAAAAATCAGCCTGTACTCGTTTTAAGTGGAAATATAGACAAAGATTTTAGAAAAAAAATGCTTCAAAAAAATATTATAGATTATGTAAATAAAGGTGGGGTAGATGATATAAACTATATTATTCAAACCATTCAAAGATTACAAAAAAATCAAAAACATAAAGTTCTTGTTGTTGATGATTCTATGGTTTTTAGAAAACAGATGAAAGAGATGTTAGATAATCTATTTTTTAAAGTTATAACAGTTGCTCATGGCGAAGAAGCACTTGGAATGCTAGAAGTTCATCCTGATATATCTTTAGTTATTACAGATTACCACATGCCAGTCATGGATGGTCTTGAATTAACTCACGAAATTAGAAAAGTACATAAAAAAAGTGAACTTAGTCTCATTGCACTATCTTCAAATGAGGAAGATGAGATAAATGCTATGTTTTTAAAACATGGTGCAAATGACTACATCAAAAAACCATTCTCAAAAGAGGAATTTTCTTGTAGAATCAACAACACTATCGAAGCACTTGAAAATCTAAATATAGTTACAAACCATGCCAATCGTGATTTTTTAACTGGACTTTATAATCGTAGATATTTTTTCTCAAATATGAGTGAATATATAGATGATATTTCAGATACTC
>JAIOSY010000084.1 GCA_021107375.1 Sulfurimonas sp. | reverse complement strand
TATATAAACTAACAATAATTTATAAAACCAACAATATAATAATACAACACGCTAATAATACAACAAGCAAAAAATACAATATGCAAAACATCCCACATGCCAAGAATCCCACATGCCAAGATTCCCACATGCCAAGATTCCCACATGCCAAGATTCCCACATGCCAAGATTCCCACATGCCAAGATTCCCACATGCCAAGATTAAAATATAAGAGCTATTTTTAGAGAAAAATTTAAGAATAAATGATAAAATTAGCTTATTAAAAAAACAAGGATTTTATATATGCTTAACTATAAAATAACAAAGACTATTTTTGGTGAGAGACCTAAATTTCCAAAGCCTAATCCAAAGTTCATGGAAGTTATTGATGGTGAAAAAGGGATGGAAGCATTATTTGATAAATTTTATGACATGATATCTGAGAGTGAGATTGCACACTTTTTTCCTCAAGAAGAGGAGGAAATGAACTTAGTAAAACAAAGAAATACAAAATACTTTATAGAGTTTTATGGTGGAACTAAAGGCTACTCAAGAATCCCAGACAAATCAATGGATGTTATCAAAATGCATGTAGATTTTTCTATCACTGAAAAAGCTAGATACGGTTGGCTTAGCGTTGTTCAAGATTTACTTGAAGAGTTAGATATAGAAGATGAGTTAAAACAAGGGTTTTGGGATACTTTTGAGTCTTTTAGTAAGTGGACAGTAAACCGTAATACTAAAACAAATACTTATGAAGAGATGGTAAAAGTTTAAAAAATCATTTAAGTGGGTTTTTGTTACAATAGTTCTTAATAGATCTTCTTAAAGGAAATCAAATGAAAAGTTCTAGTTTATATGAAGTTCCAATAGATAGCTTAATTATCAATATAGCCATATATAAATGGGATTCTAATGATTTTATAATTGTTGATTTAAATATATCTGCACAAAAAACTGAGAATGTAAATAAAGAAGTTATTATTGGTAAATATCTTTGTAACATTTTTCCAGATGTTAAAAAATCTTGTCTTTATAATGCTTTAAAAAGAGTTCATGAAACTGGTAATGAAGAGAGATTTGACATAAATTTATATGAAAATAATCGTATTAAAGGTTGGCGAAAATATGAAGCTATAAAATTAAAAAATGGTAATATTATGACTATATACCAAGACTTTACAAAAGAAAAAGAGTTAGAAGAGATATTAAATAGAGTAAATAATTTTATAGACAACAGCCAAACAATAGTATTTATCTGGAGTCCTAAAAGTAGTTGGCCAGTAGAGTATGTATCAAATAATATCAGTGATTTTGGATATTCAAAAGATGATTTTTTATCATTAAAGTTTACATACAAAGATATAATCCACAAAGACGATTTACAAAATGTTATAAATGAAGTAAAAGAATATACAAAAAATAAAAATGATAAATTTATACAGGTATATCGGATAATAACTGCTGATGGTTCAATTCGCTGGGTTGATGACAGAACCACAATAGAGAGAGATTCTGATGGTAATGTTATTAATTATCTAGGAACTATTATAGATATAACAGAACAAAAAGAGATAGAAGATAAACTTAAAGAGAGTGAAGAACAATTTCGTGCAATTGCTGAAAACTCTTTAATGGGTATTTTTATATATCAGGATACTTTTGTTTATGTAAATCCTGCAATTACAGAGATGATTGGATACAGTGCAGATGAACTATATAAGATTAAACCTTGGAAACTAACAGAAGAAAAAACACAAGCATCATTTAAATCTATTATAAATAGACGTCTATCTGGGGAGAAATTCCCTAAAGCATGGAATGATATAAAGTTTATCGCAAAAGATGGTAAACCTAAACATGCAAGATTAATGACGGAAACCATCAAATATAAGGGTAGGTTTGCTGGTCTTGGTACTATAGTAGATATTACAGATATTAAAAATACAGAATATAAACTAAAAATGTTAGCTCAGGCAATTGAACAAACAGATGAGATGATGTTAATAACAGATAAAGATGGAATCATTACATATGTAAATGATGCCTATATTATAAATAGTGGATACAAACATAGTGAGCTTATTGGTAATACACCAAGAGTTGTAAAGTCAGATATGCAAGATGATAAATTTTATAAAAAGTTGTGGCGTACTATCTCTTCGGGTTCTACATATACTAATATCCTTATAAATCGTAGAAAAAATAAAGAGCTTTACCATGAAGAGATAACAATTACTCCTGTTTTTGATGAAGACAAAAATATTATAAGCTATGTTGCTACTGCAAAAGATATAAGCTTAAGAGTAGAGATGGAAGAGGAGTTAAATAAACGAGCAAATATAGATAGTTTAACAGGTATATATAATCGTTATCGTGGTAATGAAATTATTGATATTCAACTTGATAAATATCATAGATATAATACTAATTTCGCAATTTTAATGTTTGATATAGATTACTTTAAAAATATCAATGATACTTTTGGTCATGATGTTGGTGACTTAGTCTTAAAAAAACTAACTAAATTAATATCTATGCATATGAGAAAAAGTGACTCTTTAATCAGATGGGGTGGTGAAGAGTTTATCATTGTTTCAGAACACCTAAATGAAAACAAAGCTATAAATTTAGCACAAAAATTAAGAAAGATGATAGCTTCTTATGAGTTTGAAATAGATTCAGATTTAACTGTTAGCTTTGGTGCAACTGTAACAAAACCAAATGATACAAAAAAGAATTTACTAAAAAGAGTTGATGATGCACTATATCAAGCAAAAGATAGTGGTAGAAACTGTGTTAAATTTCTTTAACACAGTTGTTTAACACGATTATTTAATTTTTTCTAAAATAGAATCTACTGAGAAACCAAACTTCTCAAAAAGCTGACCAGCTGGTGCTGATGCTCCAAATGTATCCATTGAGATTACAGTATCTGCAAATCTATACCACTCT
>JAIOSY010000147.1 GCA_021107375.1 Sulfurimonas sp. | reverse complement strand
TGGTGCTTGTATGGTTGAGGGATTTTGTAAGCCTTATATCAAAGAGGTTCGAGGGTATGAGAGTACAGCGATGGGGCTTTGTGTTGAAGTTTTAAAGGTATTTATGTGAACTACTACGAAAATGAGATAAAAGCACTTAAAAAATCAGGGCGATTTCGTACTCGTGAAGTTCTTGATACTACTGTTTTGGATTTTGCTTCAAATGATTATCTTGGACTTTCTCACAACAAAGATTTGCACAAAGCCACATGCCAAGAGTTAGATAAACTCCCACTTCATAGTTCAAAAGCTTCACTTTTAGTAAATGGTTATCATCAGATTCACAAAGATTTTGAAGATGCTTTATGTGATGCAAATGGCTTTGATGCTGGTGTGGTTGTTGGAAGTGGTTTTAATGCAAACATGGCGATGATTGAGTCACTTGTGAGAAAAGGTGATATACTTTTTATGGATGAAAAATACCATGCTTCAGGGGTTTTGGCTACAAATCTTGCGTCTGTGGAAGTTGTGTTTTTTAAACATAATGATATGTCTGAATTAAAATCACTTTTTGCTAAATTCCCATGTGCCAAGAGAAAGATAGTTGCAGTTGAGGGAATTTACTCAATGGATGGAGATTTAGTTGATAAAGAGGTGTTTGAAATTTGTGAAAATGAAGATGCACTTTTAATCGTTGATGAGGCTCATAGTTCTGGTGTAGTTGGCGATAAACTTATGGGTGTTTTTGATTTGTACAACATTGAGATAAAATCAAATCATATAAAAATGGGTACTCTTGGGAAAGCTTATGGAAGTTTTGGGGCGTATATTTTAGCCTCTGCGCATATTATAGAGTATCTTATAAATCGTGCTAAACCTATTATCTATGCTACCTCACTTTCACTTTATGACACTCGTTTAGCCCATTATTCTTTAGAGTATATTTTAGGAAACTGTGATAAGTTAAAAAAGCAAATCAAAGAGCGACAACTTATTGTAAAAGAGATTTTAGATATAGAAGTTGATGGCTTGATTGTTCCGATTTTAATAGATGATAATAGAAAAGTAATAGAGATAAAAAATCAGTTATTTGAAGAGGGTTTTGCTATAGGTGGGATTCGTCAACCAACAGTTCCACATGCCATACTAAGAGTTATAGCAAGACTAGGACAAACTCCTGATGAGTTGAAGTCTCTTTGTCAAAAAATAGCGAAGTTTAGATAAAATAACTTTATGAAAATCACAAAGCTAAAAATAGATTTAGAAGATAAAACTCTTGTAGATATAACCTTAACTATCACAAAATCATTAGCTTTGGTTGGACAAAGTGGAAGTGGAAAAAGTTTAACTCTAAAGGCACTTTTGGGGATGCTTCCAAATAGTATGGCATGTGAGTTACGGAGTGATGGTGATTTTTATTTAAAAGCAGGAAATACTATCTCTTTTGTTCCTCAAAATCCTTTTACAGCACTCTCTCCACTTACAAAAATTACTAAACAATTCTTTATCCCACATGCCAAACAAATTGAGTTATTTGCTCAGGTTGGATTAGATGAAGAGCTACTAAATAGATTTGCACCAGAGCTTTCTGGCGGACAGCTTCAACGGGTTGTGATTGCTATGGCATTAGAATCAAATCCAAAACTAATGTTACTTGATGAGCCAACAACAGCACTTGATCCTGATACAAGAGTTTTGATTTTAGATTTGCTAAAAAAACTTCAAGATGAGATGGGGTTTAAAATTCTTTTTGTAACTCATGATATGAATTCAGCAAAATCTTTGTGTGAAGATATTTGTGTAATAAAAGATGGTTTAGTCGTAGAAGATGGTAAAATGTCAGATATATTACAAAACCCACATGCCAAGTACACAAAAACACTCATCGAAGCGAACTTTGCAAATAGGGAATTTAGGAAATAATACAAAATGTTTAAACATAAAAAGAAAATATTTATAACGATTTTTTTACTTGGACTGTTCTCTCCGGTATTTCTTTTTATTTATTATTATTTATCATACAATTATGATGTCTCTTCATTGGTTGATTATAAACCGTCAACAAGTAGTAGAATTTATGATAAAAATGGTGATAAAATTGCAAATATATTTGATAAAAAGCATAGATTTTATGCCCCTTTTAATGAGATTCCACCTCGTGCGATAGAAGCTTTAGTTGCCATAGAAGATACTACATTTTTTGAACATCCAGGGATAAATATAGATGCTATTTTTCGTGCAGCGATAAAAGTTATAAAGGCTGGAAAAGCTGTTCAAGGTGCAAGTACAATTACTCAGCAACTTGTAAAAAATAAGCTTTTAACAAGAGAAAAGAAACTATCTCGTAAAATAAAAGAGGCTATTTTTTCAATAAAACTTGAATCACTTTTAACAAAAGAGGAAATTTTAGAGAGATATTTAAATGAGATATATTTTGGTCATGGATATTATGGGATTAAAACAGCAGCCGATGGTTATTTTCATAAAGAGTTAAATGATTTAACTCTTAAAGAGATAGCTATTTTAGTTGGACTTCCAAAAGCACCAAGTACTTATGCTCCTACAAAAAATTATGATATTTCTATGGGTAGAGCAAATCGTGTTATAAAAAGAATGCATATTTTAGGTTGGATTGATGATAAAGCTTTTGAAGATGCGATTTCTGAATCACCTGAGGTATTTAATACAACTCTAACTCAAAATAAAGCACCTTTTATTGTAGATGAGATAGCAAGAAGAATGAAAAATTTAGGTATAAAAGATTTTAAAACAGGTGGCTATGAGGTTTATACAACTATAGATATTAGACTTCAAAAAGCTGGTAGAGAATCTTTAAAATATGCTTATGGTGAGTCTTTAAAGAGGATAGAAGGGTATAAACAAAAAGAGTTGGCAAGGGCAAAAAAAGCACAAAATGATATAGATTTTGTGGATACAAATACTTCACTTTTAAATGGTGCTTTGATTAGTGTTGAATCTGCTACAGGTGATGTTTTAGCACTTGTTGGAAGTATTGATTATAAACAAAGTTCATTTAATCGTGCAACGCAAGGTAGAAGACAACCTGGTTCCTCTTTTAAACCATTTATTTATCAAGTTGCTTTAGATTTAGGTTTTTCTGGTGCTACTGAGTTAGTGGATATTGCTAAGACTTATAAGTATGAAAAAAATGGTGAAGAGTTGAAGTGGCAACCAAGAAATTACTCTAAAAATTATAAAGGACTTATAACGCTACGAGAAGCTTTAATCCATTCTAGTAATCTTGCAACTATTAATCTTGTAAATGATATAGGATTAGCACCTTTACTTAGAGAGTTTAAAAAATTTGGTATTAAAAATGTACCACAAGATTTATCTATTTCATTGGGAACACTGACAATTTCACCTTTTGAATTAGCTAAGTATTATACCTCTTTTGCAAATCATGGTACTCAAATTGAGCCTCATATCATAAACTATATAGAACAAAATGGTTCTGTTATGCATGAATTTACATCAAGTTCAAAAGAGATAACAACTCCACAACAAGCATACTTAATGACAAGTATACTTAAAAGTGTAGTTGATCGTGGAACAGGAATCAGAGCAAGAGTCAGAGGGATAGATAT
>JAIOSY010000107.1 GCA_021107375.1 Sulfurimonas sp. | reverse complement strand
CAAGAAATGTATCTAAAATTAGTGAGATTATACATAAAGACAAGGCAGTTGAGATAGATATAAACTATGAAGATAGTGAGTTTGCTTTTAAAGATTTTCGCTCGTCTCCTTTTAAAGGATTTATAAATATTTCAATGGGATGTGATAAATCTTGTACCTATTGTATAGTTCCAAAAACTCGTGGGGATGAGATTTCTATCCCTGATGCTTTGATTATAAATGAAGCTAAAAGATTGGTTGATATTGGAGCAAAAGAGATTTTTCTTTTAGGACAAAATGTTAACAATTATGGTCGCCGTTTCTCAGGAGAACATGAAAAAATTAATTTTACAGAACTTTTAAGAAGACTCTCTAAAATTGAAGAATTAGAGAGAATCAGATTTACTTCACCACACCCCTTTCACATGGATGATGAGTTTATAGAAGAGTTTTCAAAAAATCCAAAAATATGTAAATCTATGCACATGCCATTACAAAGTGGAAGCACAAAAGTTTTAAAAGATATGAAAAGAGGTTACTCCAAAGAGTGGTTTTTAAATCGTGTTACAAAACTTAAAACTATGTGTCCAGAAGCTACAATTAGTACAGATATTATTGTAGGCTTTCCAGGTGAGAGTGATGCAGATTTTGAAGATACTTTAGATGTAATGAAAACAGTTGAGTTTGATCAGATTTTTTCTTTTAAATATTCTCCTCGTCCTGAAACTGAAGCACAACATTTTACAAATGTAGTAGATGATGAGTTAGCTTCTAGCAGACTCACTTTTTTGCAATCACTTCATAATGAGATTATGGATAAGAACAATGCTAAACTTCTTGGTAATACTTATCGAGTATATTTTGAAGATTTACACAGTGATGGACATGCAGCTGGTAGAAGTGATAACAACATAGTTGTAAAAGTTAAAGGCTCAGAGGAACTTCTAGGTCAATTTAGAGATGTTAAAATAACTGCTATAGGCAGAACTATTTTAACTGGTGAGATTGTTGCTTAAAAAAACTTCTCGCTTTTTAGCTATTTTAATAGTGCCTTTAATAGGTTCACTATTGATTAGACTTTTATACTTAACAAATAAGAAAATTTTTTATGCACCAGAGAGTTTAGGTGATGAAAAATTTATCATGGCTTGTTGGCATGGTGAACTTCTTATGATTCCATACGCATATACAAGATACAGAAAAAATCCTCATGTAAAACTACTTATCTCAGAACATTTTGACGGTAATCTAATAGCAAAAACTTTAAACTTTTTTGGATTTGCTACGATACGGGGTTCTAGTACCAGAGGTGGTGCTAAGGCTTTGATAGAATCGATTAAAGAGATAAAAAATGGATATGATTTAGGGATAACTCCTGATGGTCCAAAAGGTCCTAGACATGAGATTCATGATGGTATTGTTATTATGGCTCAAAAGGCAAAAGTTAAAATTGTACTCGTTGAGATAAAACCAAGTAAATATTGGCAGTTAAAAAGTTGGGATAAATTTGTAATTCCAAAACCATTTGGTACAATAAACTATTATATAAGTGATTTGATAGATGTAGGTGATAAAAGTTTACAAGAGGCGAAGTCTATTTTGAAAGAGGGGCTGAAAAAACATGAATAATAAAATTTTAATTCCACTAATAGCATTATCGATAATGTTAATAATGGGTGTGTTTTTTATAGTTAATCCCTCTTATGAAAAATCTATTAAAGCAAAATATTATTATGAGATGGGAAATTATCAAGAGGCTTTAGTCTTATCAAAAGAGTCTTTTTCTTTAGATGTATATAATCGTATGGCAGCTACAATTATGGCTCAGTCAATAACCTCTCTTAAGTATGTAAAGTATATTGAGCTGGGTAAAAGATATATGAAAGATATTAATGAGATTGCTACTCATGAGTTTATTTCTGATGCAGATAAGTCAAAGATAAGGCTGATTTGTGAGATTATGATTGGTTCATATATTAAACTAGCACCTAGTGTTATTACAGATGATAAATTAATCGAAGATAGTGCTATTTATTATAAAAAATTTGAGAAACTTCTTGAAAAAGTTAATAGAAAAATATAAAAAACAATTTTTAATTTACCTTGAAGATTTAAGGGGTTATTCTGATTTAACTATAAAAAGTTATGATGAAACACTTTTAGAAGCATCTTGGCATGTGGAAACTATACAAGAAGATTCACAAATAGTTATAAATTTAATGCCATATCGTATAAAAATAGCCAATTTAAACTCAAAAACAATATCAAGAAAACTAAGTACGATTAGAACCTTTGCCCAGTATTTAAATGATAATGAAATCTCTTGTGTTTTAAAAGCAGATGAAACAATAAAAGTATCTAAAACACTTCCTAAACCAATATCTCATAAACATATTCTTGAAGCTATAAATAAAGCTGATGAAGAAGAGGTTTTAATTATAATAATGCTTTATACTTTAGGTCTTAGAATTTCAGAGCTTAGTTCACTTGAAATTGATGATATTTCAGATGAGTGGGTTAGAGTTTTAGGTAAAGGAAATAAGCATAGAGATATACCACTTTTAAAGCAAACTAAAGAACTTTTAGATGAATATCTGAGTAAAAAAGATGGTAAAAAATTTCTTTTTGAGAAAAATGGCGAGAAATTAAGCGAAAATAGTCTAAGATATATCGTTACTAAGGTCTTTAAAAGAGTTGCCTTAAAAGTCACTCCACATCAACTTCGTCACTCTTATGCGACGGCACTGTTAAATAATAGTGCAAGAATCTCTGATGTTAGTGAGTTGCTCGGTCACTCATCTATGGCCACAACACAAATATATACTAAATTAGGTAGTGCATTGAAACAACAAAATTACAACAAAGCACATCCACTTTGCATGGTTGAAAAGTGATGTTAAGTAAATTTTATGAATCTTTATATTTAAAGGTATTGGTAAATATTGTTGTTGGTAATTCTAAAACAACGGTATATATTGAGATGTTAAATAAAAAAGATGTTGTTAGTTATTATGAAGAGAGTTTTGATGAAACTTATCTTAGTATAGAGTTATATGAGTATATACTTCAGCACACTAAAGAATCACCATTTTTTTATATATCTATTTTAGATAATTCTACTTCACAAGGTGCCATTCCTACATGTTCTAAACAAAATTTAGAATATTATTGTGATCTTAGTTCAAGCGAATATAAATGTTATAAAGATAAATGGACATATTACACTTCAAAAAATGATCTTTATGGGATGGAAAAAGTATATGAAAAGATTGGGGTAGATTTTATATTTTCACCATTTGTTGTTTTAGCTAATTTTTTTAAAGATAAGATAGATACCCATTTAGCTATGTTTTTATTGATAGAAGAAAATACTATCTCTTTAAGTGTATTTAATAATTCAGAATTGCTTTATGCTGAGTATCTTGATACGCAGATAGAGATTGATGAGACTCCAATGCTTATAGATGAACACGATATTGAAGATATTGATTTAGATGATGATGAAAATAGTATAAATTTAGATGATATAGATGCGATTGATGACATAGATGAATTGGATGATTTTGGTGATATTGCTGATCTTGATTCTATAGAAGATATTGATGAGTTTTCTGAGTCTAAAGATGTGGAAGAAGAGTTTGCAAAAGAAGTAGAAGAAGAGCATCATATCGATAATTTAGAGGATTCAGATGGTTTTAATGAAGATTATCAAAGATTTTTACTTATTCAAAGTGCTGTAAATAGTTTTTATAAAAATGAAAAATATAAAAGTGAATTTATAGAAAATATTTATATTGGTGATTCCGTAGGTATTAGTAGAGATTTAAAGAAATATTTAGAAGAAGAGATGTTTTTAAATGTATATGTTCGTAATCTACATTTACCAGCTGAAGTTTGTGAAATAGCTAAGATGGAATTATCATGAAATATAGTTATATAAAATCAAGAAAAAAGTCTATATTTACTCCAGAGATGCAACTCTTAATTGTTTTCTTTGGTATAACAACTTTTATGCTTTTTTTCACATATACTTTTTTGGTTTTTAAAGATTATAGATTTACTCAAGATAAAATTGAAATTATTACTCAAAAAGAGGAAGTTAATCTTGAAATAGAAAATATGCAAAAAAGGATAACTTTTATAGAAAAAGAGAATATCCTCTCTGAAAGTATATTTACAAAAAATACTGTTTTAAAAGATTCTATAGCAAATATGTTTGATTTAGTTCCAAGTAGAATAACTTTATCGGAAGCTAAATTACTTGAAGATGGACTTATACTTTATGGGATAACACCAAATAAAGATGTGTATAATTTTATGCTACAAGCTCCACTTCGCTCTATATTTCATAAGACATATAGTAGTTTTTATCCTGCTCAAAATGGTTGGTTGAGATTTGTATCTACAAATTATGCAGATAAAGAGGATGAGTTAATTATAAAAGAGGAGATTGATGAAAATGAAGATGAATATTAATATATCACGACAAAATATATATCTACTTTTATTGTCAGTTTTTCTTTTAGTTTTTGTGCTGATTTTTGCATTTTTACTTTTAATACCAGAGGGTAAAGAGTATAGAAACAAAAGAGTGGAACTAAAAAAAGAGAGTACTCAACTTAGAAAATATGAAAATTTTAGAGATGAGGTTTTAGAAAAATTAACAGAATTAAAAAGTGAAAATAGAAATATAATTACAGCGTTTGATAGAGAATTTGACCCTAAAAGATTTCAAAAAATAAATAGAACTTATTTTAATTCATTAACAATCGCTCCAAAAGTAAGAGGCTTAGATGAGGATAGTTTTAGTGTTTATGAAGTAAATACAACATCTCAAATAAACTCCCCAAAAAGTTTTTATGATTTTTTAGATGCTGTTAATAAAAGTGACTGGATAATAGGTATAAATTTTCCAATAGAGTTTAAGCGAGAAGCTGAGATGATTCGTTCAAGTTTTACTATGAAAGTTTATGGAATTTCTAAAGATACAAATAGTACAGAATCAAATACTAGTAAATAATTCTTTTATTTTCAAAAAAGCCTCTTTATTTTTATACAAATAAGTTCTTAGCTTTGGTTCTATTTTTAGAACTCTACATTCCTCTTTAAACTCTTTTGGCAATTTAAAACTATCTTGAGTAAATGGTAAAATAAACACAAATCCAAAATCTTGATTTATTAAAAATTTTCTACCTATTACTACAGTTTTTTCACTTTTTAAAAGTTCTCTTTCGCTTGAACTTGGCATGTGGCCTTGTGACTTAAGATATTTATCTATAATAAAAATATCAGCTCTTTTATTTTGTGAACTTTTAAAATAGGTAAACTCATCAATAGTTTTTAACTCAATCTCTGGAATTAGATTATCTCTATCTTCATCTAAATAATCAAAACTTTTTTTTATTCCACTTAGATATTTATCTAAAAGTGGAGTAGAGTATTTATGTCTAAACTCGTTTCTTTTTATATCTTCATCAAAATTTGTTTCATCTTCAAAATATTTTAATTTGTTTGCATTTAAAAAATTTAGTAACTCTTTTTTATCTATATGAAGAAGAGGTCTGATTAGTGTATAAAATCCTCTATCTACCTCTTTAACCATTCCAGCTATCTCCACGCAACCTGCACCTTTACAAAATTGCATAAGCATCCACTCAAATCTATCTCCAAGATGATGAGCTGTTATGAGGTTATCATAGTTAAACTCTTTGATTAAATCTTCAAAAAAATCATATCTTATCTCTCTAGCTGTTGCTTCAAAGTTTTTTTCAATTTTTGGAGCATTATATATATGGCATGTGGAGTTGTGAATATCTGCTAACTCTTTTGCATATTTTATTTCATCTTTAGATTGCTCTCTAACATTGTAATTTACAATAGCAATATCAAATTTTATATTATTTTTTAAAAGCAAAAAGAAAAGAGCAGAGGAGTCTACTCCTCCTGAGAAAGCTAAAAGATTTTTCTTAGCTTTTAGTGTGTTTAGAGTTGAATTTTTAAGCATTATCTACTGTTGCAGTTAAGATATTACCTACAAGTTCAGTAACCTTAGCCTTGTAGATTTTTCCGTACTCTAAATCTTCATCTTTAGTTCTATCATTGACATAAATCTCACCATCAATTTCAGGAGCCCAGATAGTTTTTCTAGCACTAAGAAGATACTCATGCTCATCACTCTCACCATCAATAATGAGTTCAATCTCTTTCCCCACTTCTGCTTTTAAAGATTTTTGCATACATTCATTAGTTATCGCACCTAAAATCTCAGCTCGCTTTGCAATCACTTCAGCAGAGATTTTTTCATCCATATCAAATGCAGAAGTTGTCTCTTCATCAGAGTAAGAAAATACATTTACTCTATCAAATCCAAAACTCTGGGCAAACTCACACATCTCATCAAACATCTCCTCTGTCTCATTTGGATGTCCAACTATAAAACTTGTACGAATAAAAGAGTTTGGTAAAGTTTTCATAAAATTAAGAAGTTCAAGAGTTTGAGCTTTTCCAAATCCTCTTTTCATAATGCGAAGCATATCATCATTTACATGTTGAATCGGCATATCAAAATAGTTATGAAAAATTTTACTTTTTGCAATATTTTTAAGTAAAGATATAGTGGTAGTAGATGGATAAAGATATAAAATACGAGCAGAAGTAACACCATCAATCAACTCAATTCTTTGCATTAAAAGTGATAAACCATCTTTAATGTTTTCATCACGAAGATAAGAACTAGAGTCTTGTGATACAAAAGAAAAATCAAAATAACCTTTCGCTACAAGTCCCTCAACCTCTTTAACGATAGAGTCTAAGCTACGAGAGTTTAGCTTACCTTTAAAAGATGGAATAGCACAAAAACTACATGCTTGATTACAACCCTCTGAGAGTTTGATATAAGCATGATAAGTTGAACCAGTCACAACTCTCTCTGCTCCATCTATTAGATAAACTTCTTCTGAAAAACGACTTTTTTTCTCAGCTAAAATCTCATCAATATTTTCATAATCACCAACACCAGTAAAAATATCAACCTCAGGGATTTGAGTTGCTAAATCATCTTTATATCTTTCACTAAGACAACCTGCCATCACTAAAACAGAATCTTCTTTTCTTTGTTCATGCAGAGATAAAATTGTATTTATAGATTCCTCTTTTGCAGCATCTATAAATCCGCATGTATTTACGATGATTACATCAGCATTTTGGTTATCATCGGTGAGTTCAAAGTTTTGAAGTTTACCTAGCATAACTTCCGTGTCAACAAGATTTTTTGTACAGCCTAGAGATACTATGTGAAGTTTATTATTAGCCATTTTTACCGTTTCCTTGATTAAGAAATATAATTTTTTTGTATTATACAGTATAATTGCTTTATGAAAATATATGATGTTTTAATCCTCGGTGGTGGGGCTAGTTCTTTGATGTGTGCAAGTCATTTAAAAAGTTCTTGGCATGTGGGAATAATCGATAATAATCCAAAAGTTTGTACTAAACTAAAAATCTCTGGTGGTGGAAAATGTAACATCACAAATGTAGAGGTTACTGCAAATAATTTTGATGGGGATAGTGAGTTAGTAAACAATGCTCTTGATAGTTTTTCACGGGATGATTTGTTAAACTTTTTAGACAGAAATGGTGTTGAGCCAGAAATCCGTAAAAACCGTTACTATTTTTGTCGCAAATCTTCAGATGAAATTATAAATGTACTAAAGAAACAATCTCGGCATGTGGAAACCTTGTTAAATACCACAATAGTAGAAGTAAAAAAAGTAGATAATATTTTTGAGGTAAAAACTTCAAGAGGTGTTTTAAAAGCTAAAAAGTTAGTAGTAGCAACTGGAGCAAAAAGTTTTAAAAATCTAGGGGCAACAGAGATTGGTTTAAATATAGCAAAAGATTTTGGACTTAAAGTAAAAGAGTTTACACCAGCACTTGTTGGAATGACACTTCAACCAGAGCAGTTTTGGATGAAAGAACTTAGTGGACTAAGTTGCTTCGTAAATATAAAAGTGGAAGATAAACTCTTAAAAGAGGAGATGCTTTTTGCCCATAAAGGGATAAGTGGACCTGCAATTTTATCAGCCTCACTATACTGGAAAAAGGGAAATATGAGTATAGATTTTTTACCAAATACAAATATATTTCAACTTATTAAGAACTCTAAAAAACTTTTAAGTTCAGTAATGCCACTTCCTAAAAGATTATCAAAGGCAATTTTAAAGGCGATTGGTGTTGAAGATGTTGAGTGTAAAAAGATAACTCCACATGCCAAGAAAGATTTAGAAGCGATACATAATTATGAGTTCGCACCAGCAGGAAACTTTGGCTTTACTAAAGCAGAAGTATGTCGTGGTGGAGTTCTGGCATGTGGACTTAATCCAAAAACACTAGAATCTTGGCATGTGGAGAATCTATATTTTATAGGTGAAGTTGTTGATGTGACAGGTGAACTTGGTGGATATAATTTTCAGTGGGCGTTTAGTAGTGGTGTTGTTTGTGCTAAAGCATTAAATAGGATATAATTAACTAAAGATAAAAAGGGGTGGGTTATGAAGTTTATATTAGTATTATTTTTAACATTTACTTTTTCTATGGCTGATTATTTAGTAAAAAAAACATTAGCTTGTCCGAGTATTATGTTACTAAAAAAAGCACCAGTGAGTGATGGTGAAAGTGGGATGGATGCAACATTATATATAATTGCAAATAATTGCATGGTTCTTTCTAAAAAAGATAAGATAGAAGCGATAGGTTATGATTCAAGAAATTCAAAAGAGATATATCAAAAAATCTTACATAAAAAAACTTCTAAAGAGTTGTTTATTTTACGAAGTACAATCATGGTAGAACAAAGTGGAAAGAAAAATAGATTGAGATTTTAATAATAATTGTATGGTGCTCGATACTGGATTTGAACCAGTGACCACCTCCATGTCATAGAGAATTATATTATAAACTTAAATCCCTTAATAGCATTAATATTCCCATATTATAGGCACTTAAAGAGAATCTAATAATTATTTTGAGATAATACAAGGTGTTTTGTAGCATAATGAGATACATAACTTTCTACATAACTTTTATTTCTTAAAGGATATTACATAGCCAGAGCAAACAAACCAATACCAACAAACAAACCAAATATTAGTAAAATTAAAAATAGCCTTGGTGGAGATGATTTTTTAGCAACATTTACAATTAAAAAAAGAAGATATATAGAGAAAAATTTAACTGTTTTATATGGGGTCAAGACAATAACCAAAGCAGTTACAAAATTAGAAGATTTAAAAGCACTTATTAGAAGTGGTAAAGACCCTTTTAAAAAAGAAGAAACAAATGACATTAACTTTAGAGATTTAGTAAAGGAAGAAATAGAAACCAGAAAATTAGCTGATTCTACAAGAACTACAT
>JAIOSY010000305.1 GCA_021107375.1 Sulfurimonas sp. | reverse complement strand
TTGTAATAATATTACTTGAAGTATCTAAAAATTTTTGTATAAATGAAATTATAATTTTTATCTGAGTAAAAAGATATATAAAGAGTAATAAAAGTATTAGATATAAAGAATATCGCATATTTTTATCACTTTTTTGTTTATTGTTGAATTCTGTTTGATATATTTTGATTAACTTATCATATTCTGTAACTAATTTTAAATTTTTATAATATATATTTTTTACAATTTTATCTGTAATAATGCTTGAATATGCAACATCTATTTTATTTTGCTCTCTAAATACTTGCATATATATAAAAAAGTCTTGAGATAAAGTTGTGATTTTACTGTTTTGTTTTTTTATATTAGTAGAGAAAGAGATAGTTAAATTTTTATTTTTATTTTTTATATTATTTATATAGTTATCAATTGATTCATTTAGTTCTGAGATAGAAGCATCTCTATTCCTATATACATAGAAAATATTTTTAGATATATCTTGTGTGAATGTTTTTTGTTTATTTATAGTATCTATGATATTGTTATGAATTATATTTTTGTCGTTCATAGAACTAGATAATACAATTAAATATATAGATAGGATTAATATTATAATTCCAATAACTTTAATTTTTGTCATTTAATTACTCCTCATAAATTTCTGTTAAGGCTGAAGAATTTAACACAGTAACATTACCATGTATTATATCTATTATTTCATTTCGTTTTAATCTATTTAGTACACGAGAGAGTGTTGCCGGTTGAATATGTAAAATAAGTGAAATGTCGTGTCGTTTTAGTTTGTTAAACATATCTAAATCAGAGTTTAGCATCATAGCAACTTTCGCAACTGAATCAAAAATAAATTCTCTACTGATTAAAGATTGAAGTTTTTGGGATCTCAGAATAACTTCATTTATAAACGCGAGACATAAAATATGTTTATTTAAAAAGTGATTTTTAAATTGTTGATAGTCAATAGTTAGAATATGAGAGTCTTCAAGAAGTACAATATTAGAAAATGAGTATAGAGTATTACTCGTTATATCAGAAATTTCTGAAAGTATAGTTTCTTTATATATATAGTATAAAAATATTTCATTATCGTGTTTGTCTATTTTATATGCTTTAGCCAAGCCATCAATTAAAAAAAGAAGATTGTTACTCTCTTTTTTTTCATAGTGCAGAATATAATCTTTATCATAAGAGTTGATTGAAGATATAGATGCTAATAGATCTACATCTTTATCATTTAAAGTGCTGAAAAAATCTAATGATTTTATAATACTCTTGATAGATAAAATAGAACTAATTATTCTACTCCTATACAATCTTTTTGTGTAATATCAAATCTGTAAAGTGGAGCTTTTGTTATTGCATTTATGTAAGCATAAGATATGTTGATTTGTGAGTCTAAAAATCTGTTTGATGTTTGACAAACACCTTTTTTTACGATTCTTTGCATTCTCTCTTTACTATCTTTTATAACAGCTTTATCGCTTTTTACACCTGTGTTAATCTCATAAGTATAGACTAGCGTTAATCCTTCATTTGTTATATTTGTAAAAGTTGTGTATTTATCAACAACTTGTGGTAGAGTACTTGAAATCTCTTCCACAACCATTCTTACTATCTCTTTATTTTGAGATTTCATCTCTTTTTTAGGAAATTCACCTGTTTTTGATTTTATATCCTCACCAAAAGAGAGTGAACTAATTGTCGTTATCATAATAAGGGCTAAAATTGATTTTTTCATTTTTCCTACTTTTTTTTAAGTAGTATTGTACATTAATTTTTGTTATTTTTGTTATATTTATTGATAAATTTGTTATTCTAATATTTTATTATGAGGAAGAAGTCCAAGTATAGATTTGGACTTCGTTATTTTTTAATCTTGTTGTTGTCTCATATAAGCTGGAATATCTAAATAGTCACTATTGTCATAGTCACCACCAACAACAAGTCTTGGGCGAACTTTAGCCATTGGTGGAGGAGTTTCACTTATAAAATCTTCATTATTAGCTTCCTCTTTTTCAAAGCCAGTAGCAACTATTGTGATTTTTACATACTCTTCTGAAAGAGTATCATCAGTGGAAGTTCCAAAAATAACATCTGCTTCACTATGAGCACTTTCATGAACAACATCCATAGCTTCTGAAACATCAAATATTGGAAAATTTGGATGAATTTTAAAGTGAACTAAAACGCCCATAGCACCATTAATAGACATGTTATCTAATAAAGGAGATTCTATAGCTGATTTAATTGCTTCATAAGCAGCATTTTCACCTTCATGCTCACCAACACCCATAAGTGCCATACCTTGATGACTCATAACAGTTTTTAAGTCGGCAAAGTCAAGATTTATATCGTTATCTCCATTAGCTAAAATAACACCAGAAGTACCACTTACAGCTTGAGATAAAACACTATCAACAATTTTAAAACTATCTTTTAAACCAAGTTTTTTATCGATTACTGAAAGTAGTTTGTCATTTGGAATAACAACTATTGAATCACTCTCTTTTTTAAGTTCGTCAAGACCATCTTCAGCAAGTTTAAGTCTTTTTTTACCTTCAAATTTAAATGGTTTAGTTACAACAGCAATAGTCAAGGCACCAATCTCTTTAGCAATTTGTGCAACAACTGGGGCAGCACCAGTACCTGTACCACCACCAAGACCAGCAGAGATAAATACTATATCTGCACCTTCTAAAGCAGATCTGATCTCTTCATAGTTTTCTAATGCAGATTCTTTTCCCACAGCTGGTTTCATACCAGCACCAAGACCTTTTGTTAGTTTTGTACCTATTTGGATTTTAGATGCAGAACAGTTTTCTGAAAGTACTTGGGCATCAGTATTTATAAGCATCATTTCTATACCAGTAACACCCTCGTTAATCATATGACCAATCATGTTACCACCACCACCACCAACACCAACTGCGATAATTCTTGCG
>JAIOSY010000211.1 GCA_021107375.1 Sulfurimonas sp. | reverse complement strand
GAATTTCACAAAAATAGTTTCTGCTGGATTACTGGTTTTTAGTTTAGCTGGGTGTGGTGGATCAAGTAGTAATTACTCAGTAAAGCAACATAAGTTAGAATTAAAAGAAGAGCTTAAAAATATAGCTACACTTAGTAAACCTGAACAGTTGGAATTAGTTAAAGAGAGAGGAAGATTAATTGCAGGAATAAAAAATCCAGATAATGAACTCCAGTTAGCTGCAATTAAAAATATGTTTGGCACAGCAAATATACAATATATTAATAATCCTAGTATAGAAGCTCAAAAATATGTAGTACAAGAACATGGAACTAATATACAGTATATTAATAATCCTTCAAAAGAAATTCAAAAATATGCAGTACAAAATAATGGAAACAATATAAGATTTATAAAAAATCCTTCAAAAGAAATTCAATTAATATCTATAAAACAACAGTTGCCTGAAATGGATAATGATTTAACTAAACATGGAAAGATTTATGGATATGTCTCTGATTATCTAAAAGAACTTCAATTAGATAATTTATTTCAACTAAAATTAATAAATACTAATTGTAAATTTATAAGATACATAAAAAATCCTTCAAAAGAAGTTCAATTAATTGTTATAGCTAAAAATCCTTATTTACTTAAATTTATACAAAATTCAGATAAAGATATTGAACTAGAACAAATAAAAAGTTTTGGCTGGAAAATAAAAGGAGAGAAAGCAATAAAATTAAGTGATCAATCAACTTATAGTGCAAATGATTTATATAATAAAGGATTAAAAGCTTACAATAAAAAAGATTATAAATATGCTTATATTTACTCTAAGGTATCAGCTTTAATGGGCAATGGATATGCACAAAATAATATAGGTAGTTTACTTTATAGTGGAAAAATAATGAAAGGAGATAAAAAAAGAGCATTCTATTGGTTTGAAAAAGCAGCAAAAAATGGAGTTCCTTCAGCTCAAAATACTCTTGGTACTTATTATAAATCTGGAGAAGATATTCCAAAAGACTTTAAAAAGGCATATTACTGGACTAAAAAATCAGTAGATAATGGTCATGCAGCTGCAAAACAAAATTTAGCTGTATATTATTATAATGGAATAGGTACAGAAAAAAATATATCATTAGCTTATAAAATATGGCTTGAAGCAGTAAATAAAGGGGATAAGAAAGCCCAATCCAATATCAATGTGTTATGTAGTGAATATCCAGCAATTTGTGGTCATACTATAAAAAAAGTAGCTCCAGCTGTAAAAAAACAATATGTATCTGAAGAAGATAGATTAATAGGCGAAATTCAAGATTGTAAAAACAATACTAGTAATTATTGTCAAAATATAGCGTATAAGCTTGGTCGTGTATATGCTACAGGAGGATCTGATTATAACAGGCACCAACCTTGTAAAAGAAAAGCCTCTATTTTAGCTCCATATAACTTACAAGGTCAATTTTTCTCTGGTTGCATGAGCAATTAGTAATCGGTAGGCTACCAGCCTACTGATTCTTCTAGTACAATATTAGCAATATTATTTAAAGAGTCTTTATTTCCTTGAAACTCACTTAGCTTTTTATAATTTATATTTTTAAGTAATAGATCACTTCTTTCAATTAAATGCTTATTAATAATTGGATATAAATCACGCTCTTGGATAAACTCAGTTTTGATATGAGTCCAATTATAATCTCCATTTTTAAAATAGAACTCATTATTAGCTAATTGTGCAATTTCACTAGCAAGAATAGTAGTTTTTTCTTTTATTGCTTTATTGTAAGAAACACCGTCACGATTTGATTTTGTTCCTATTGAAGCATTCATATTTGTCTGTTCAATCTCTTGTTTTCCAATAAGTTTAGAACTAAACTCAAGTGTCTCAACTTCCTGACTTCTGAGAATAACTTTTGTAGCAGTATTATTAACAATTGTACTTGTTAAATCTTTACCGTAGATAGAATAGATTCTCTGTACCTCTTGAATTCCTATCCAAATAGATCCTCCAAAACTTCTTAATAACGCTAAGCCGTCAACAATTGAATCCATTTTGTTTAGTGAACCAAATTCGTCTAAAAGAAAGTAAACTCTTCTTGATTTTGATTCACCCATGCTAAGTAATGTTTTAACAGTGCTATCAACAAATATAGAAATTCTTGAAGCATTTAGATCTTTATCTTTAGTGTTGTTATATAAAAATATTGTTGATTGCCCTTGCTGATTTATCCACTCTTCAATATTAATTTCTTGCTCAATTTTTGTATCTGGAATTGAACTAAAAAAAGCTGCTTTACTTCTAAAATTACTCATAAAATTTCCAGCTTGAGTAGGACTAGAACTTAAATGACCAAATGCAATTTCAGCTCCTTTAATAGTAGATAATTTTTCTGCAAGATCTTTATGACTTAAAAGCATTAATTGTTTCATATGTTGATTTGTTTTTTGATTATTTGCAATGCAATAATAAAAACAACCCTCCAAAATATCTCTACCTGAATCTGTCCAGATAGGCTCTTTTTCATTAGGATTTCTAGGTATTATTGTTGCAACCACACTTTTTATATCATTAACACTTTTTATAATACTAAATACATTAAAATTTATTGATCGTGTATCTGAAAAATTAAATATAAAATCATTTGTAGGATTATAAAATGAAGATACCCAATCTCCTTTTACGTCATGAATTACCCATTTTCCATTAGGTCTATTTTTCTTTTGCCAAAGATATAATCGTTTTAAAAATACACTCTTACCTGTACCACTTGAACCTATTATAATACCGTGCATAGTTTCGTAAGCTTCGTCTATTTTTGCAACTGCACCAACGAT
>JAIOSY010000113.1 GCA_021107375.1 Sulfurimonas sp. | reverse complement strand
GAAGGGATTCGAACCCTCGACAGCCTGCTTGGAAGGCAGGAACTCTAGCCACTGAGTTACACCCGCATCAGTCATTAAAAGTGGTGGTGGGAAGAGGAGTCGAACCTCTGAACCCATAGGGAGCAGATTTACAGTCTGCCGTCGTTGGCCACTTGACTATCCCACCATCTATTATCTGGTCTAACACTGTTTCTAATATTCAAATTTCAATGGTGCCGACACGAGGATTTGAACCCCGGGCCTGCTGATTACAAATCAGCTGCTCTAGCCAACTGAGCTATGTCGGCATCGAAATTGAGCCAGAATTATAGTCGATTATGTTTTTAATGTCAAGGCTTTTAAACTAAAATTTAATAATTTCACCATCTTTTAATATTTTAGGCTCCCACTTTGCACAATAATAGGCTAATTCTTTAGTTATCTCTTCTAAATATAATGGTTTCATATGATTAATATATATCTGTAAATCATCTCTTTTTAAATTTTTAAGCATCTCTGAGAGTAATTTTGGTGTTAAATGTTTACTCTTTTTTGCAAGAGACAGCATATTTGAAGGAAAAGAACATTCTATAATTGCTGATTTAATAGAAATATCATTATTAAGCATAGCAATTATATTATTTTCTAAGTATGTATCTGCCGTTATAAGAATTGCTGTTTCTTCTTTTTTATAAATATATCCACAACTTACAACTGTATGATTAGTTTTAAATGGTGTTATTGATTCTGTATCTGATAACAAATATTTTTTATTTAACTCTATTTCAATATAATTAATGCACATGCCAGAACCATTTAATAGTTTTATTTTTGAAAAATCCGGCCAAATAATATCATTAAAAAAATGTTCTTTTATTGCTTGAATAGTTTCAGCTAAGGCATAAATATTTATTGTTTTTTTAATATATGAATAATAATTATCTACTATATAAGCAATATCAGAGATATGATCTAAATGGGAATGTGTTATCCATATGTTTTGTATGTTTGCAGATTTTTCTTCAAGTTGAACAACTAAATTACCAGCATCAATTACATTTTTTTCATTTAAGTAAAATGAACTTGTACCACAATTTTTAAATTTACTTCCATACGCACCCAACACTTTAATCTCATCTACTTTCTTTTCTAAAGAATTCATAAATCAACACCTTATTGTAAATAATTATATCATTTATATTGATATAATTGCATATATTATTTAAAGGTTGAGTATTGTTAAAAATATTATTTTCTCCTTCTGAAGGGAAAAACTCTGGTGGAGATGAAAAAAAGAGAGAATTATTAGGTTCAAACAATGCTAGAAATGAAATTCTAAATGAATACAACAAAATAGTTCTAAGTGGTGATGAAGAGGCTATAAAAAATCTTTTTGGCTTTAAAAAATTTAGTGATTGTAAGCCTTATATAAATGATATTAACAACTCAGCGTTAATGTCTGCGATACAAAGATATCAAGGTGTTGCTTATGACTATTTGGAGTATTCTTCACTTGATGAAAAAGCACAAGAGTATTTAAAAACTAACACCATTATATTTTCAAATCTTTATGGAGCAGTTCTTGGTGGTGACACCATTGCTAACTACAAAGTAAAACAAGGTAATGATATAGGAACTATAATCCCTGATAAATTTTATAAAGAGAGATTTACTTATCAATTAGATTTGTATTTTAATAATGATGAGATTTTAGATTTAAGAGCTGGGTATTATGATAAGTTTTACAAAGTCACAAAACCATATACTACTCTAAAGTTTTTAAAAAATGGAAAAACTGTAAGTCACTGGGCAAAGGCTTATCGTGGTTTAGTTTTAAGAGAATTAGCTAAACATAATATATCTAGTATAGAAGAGTTTATGACTTTAGAGATAGATACACTCCAAATCAAAGAGATAAAAGTAATCAAAAATAAAACAGAAATCATATATAATATCATTTAAATACTAAATAATTTTCTCTCGCCATAGGCGTAGCTTTAGTGAGAGGAATTTTCAAAGATTTCACATCTTTGAAAAGGAGACAAAATAGTGAACGATTCACAAGAATACATTGATAAAAAAGCTTTTTTTGAAAAAATAATTACACTTTATGGCAGAAATGTTGTTGTAGAGGTTTTACAAGACTCTAGCATAGAAGTTCATAAACTCCACATGGCAGATTCTAACAAGACGGATGGGGCTATTAAAACCATTTTAGCTTTAGCAAAAACTAGAAATATCGAGATAACTTATCATGCGAAAAACTCACTAAGTCGTATAAGTAAAAACGCAAAACAAGATCAAGGTGTAGCGATAGATATTATCTCTAAAAGCTACCAAAATGCAAAAGAGATAAAAAATCTAGACAGTTTTAGACTTATCGCACTTGATGGAATTCACAATCCTCAAAATTTAGGAATGATTATTCGCTCTTGTGCCGCTGGAAATGTTGATGGGATAATCTTACCTAAAAAGAGTTCTGCAAAAATCTCCCCACTTGTGATTAAAGCGAGTGCTGGAACACTTTTTAAACTTCCTATCTACTTCTGTAATTCACTAGATGAAATATTAAATGATTTGAACGATACTAAGATTTATGCCCTATCTTCACATGCCAAGAACACTATTCATGATATAGTTCCACATGCCAAGTCTGTATTTATATTAGGAAATGAGAGTGAGGGAGTTAGTTCTGAAGTGGAAGCACTTTGTAACGATTCTGTTTCAATCCCAATGAATCGTGAAGTTGAGTCTTTGAATGTTGCTGTTACAGCTTCACTTATAGCTTTTATGAAGTCATAATCTCGTAAGGGCGTTTTATCTCAGAGATAACTTCACCAACACTCATATGGCGAGATTTTCTTAAAAACTCTTTGCCATCTAAAAATACTAAAACTGTAGGTATAGCAAAAACT
>JAIOSY010000119.1 GCA_021107375.1 Sulfurimonas sp. | reverse complement strand
GCTAATTGAACTTTTTCTGTAGGATTTTTTATATATTGAATATTCCAACCAAGTTCACTTACCGCAATTAATTGAATTTTCTCTGTAGGGTTTTTGATATATTGAATAATGGATTTATTATTTTTAATTGCAACTAATTGCAACTCTTCTGAAGGATTTTTTATATACTTTATGGAAACTCCAGTACTTTTAACGGCAGCTAATTGAACTTTTTCTGTTGGATTTTTTATGTATTCAATTAATCCACCAAGTTTACTTACAGCAATTAATTGTAATTTTTCTGAAGGATTTTCTATGTATTCTATAAGAAAAACATTTTTTGAAACTGCATTAAATTTATCTTTTTCAGAATAATTATTAATATCTTTTTTAATCTGTTTAAAACTGTTCTTTGGGGAAGATCCACCACACCCAGACAAACCAATAATTAGTAATCCAGTAGAAACTATTTTTAATATATTTGACTTCATGATACCTCAATATCTTATGACCCATAGGATAACCTATAGGAAGTTTATTTAATAAAGAGTATTTTATATAAATAAGATTAAATATTGATAAAAATTAACAAAAATCTTTAATTGAAACACCTAATTCTTTTGCAATTTTGTATAAATGTTCCACGCTAAAATGCTTTCCATTTTTACAATCATTTTCTGCATTACCAAAAAAGCTTGCACTTTTCATACCTATAGATAATGACAAATCAAGCTGTGTACGATTTTTTTCAAGCCTTATGCGTTTAACATTCCTTGAAACAGCTTTATGAAACTCTAGCATTTCTTCGTCAGTTATGTTACTTATGTATTCCAAATTGGGTGTCTTCCTATTGGTTTAATTTTTACACAATAGTATTGATTTTGGAATTTTCTGTAAAACACTTATGGAATGGCACTCTATAGGAAGTTCCTTTAAGATACTAATAATTTTATTTAACTATAATTTTCATATTACATTATTAGGACAATTATAAATGAAGAAAATCATTATTCACATGTGTTTAATTGCTAGTATTTTTGCTGATAATATTTCTCTAACTGGAGAGTATGCTGATTTAAATGGAAATCCATTTAAAAAAGTCTTGAATATAAAAAAAGATTACTCTATGAATGTTTTTTCAGAAAACTCTAAAATTACATTTAAAGTGACTTCTAACTTAAATAAAGATAGTTATATCTTAATTCCAATACAAGAGCATGAAAAAGAATACATTCTAAATAATAAAAGTGTTGAAAATATTTCTGCTTCTTTCTATACTGAAGATTACAAAGTCAATAAAACTAATCAAGGTGATTTTATTGAAGTGAATATACTTAGTGGAAAAATTAACTTAGAGTACTTGTTAGCTGAAGAATCTGAAATAACTTATTTAGAGAAAGTCACAATAAATATGAACCTTGAAATAATAAAGCATATTAATAATAAAGCTACAAAAACTACTCGTTCAATCACAATGGATAACACCCTTGGAAAAACTGGTGACAACTATGATTGGGCTATCACAACAGATAAAGACTACTCTTCAATAGATTTAATGAATAGTATTCATGAAATATTAGAAACAGAGATATATTCTGTTTTAAAAGGAATATAAAATGAGAACCTTATTTACTCTATTTCCTATACTAAGTGCCGTTTTAATATTGCTTTCAGGTTGTTCAGCAACTCAAATCAATTATAATAAATCTTCAATTGAAAGAAATCTAAATAAAAATATCAATAAAATCCAAAAGCTATCTATTGTCGTGAACGATAAGTCTCCAAAAAACATTATAAAAAAATTAAATGAATTATCTATATCAGCAGTAACTTATAATCTACATGCTTCTGAGATAAATTCTAATGTTTCAAGAGAATTTTTTAATCAATATTTCAAAAATATTACAACTGAAGATATAAATGCTTTATTTACTGTAAACACAAGTCTGTCTGATTTTACAATCTACAATTCACTTGTTCCAGGAAATCAAATAGTAACTTTAACTCTAAATATTGAAGTTATAAAAGCAGGAAAAGTTATTTTAAAAAAGATATATAAAAAAGAAGCTTCAGGTATGACAATTGTAGAGCTTAATCTTACCGCAACTGAAACAACTTTCAAAAAACTACACAAAGGCTTACTTAAAGTGTATGAAGTTGACTTTAAAAAAGATCTTTTAAAAGCACTTGCTGATAATAAATCAAAAGGAAAAAGTTAAATGAAAATAATAATCTTATCCCTACTGCTTATAAGTAGTTTATTCGCAAATGAAATTCAAGTTTTTAGTGCCACTTCAATGAATATAGATTTAAAAGGTAATTTAAAAATAGAAAAAGTGTTTGCAGGTTCTTTAGCTGAATATAAAGCAAATAAAGATTTAGTAAATCAATACTTACTAAAAGGAACTCCTATAAATACCGTAGAGGCAGATACTAACAAGAAATCTTCTGATAATACAGAACTGATTACAGAGACAGGTTTTGCAGCAGCAAATGTTGTTAGTAGTGTAGCCTATTCTAGTGGATCTTATAGCGGTGCTATGTCTAGTAACGGTTCTTTAGTTGGTTTAGCTGGTGTAGCAGCTGTAGCTGTAGGTAATGTTGCATACAAGTCTATAGTATCAACTTATGATTCAATTGTTGAAGATTATAAATACATATTTATTTATAAAGTGGAAGATAACCTTGCTAAGCAGACTCAATTAAAAATTAGAGTAATTGCAAATGAAAAGCTTACAAAAGAAGAATTAAATAAAATCAATACTTCAGAAATCAAAAATTTATCGAAGGATATGTAATGAGAAATATTATTATTACTTCAAGTATCTCCATTTTATTAACATTAGTTTTTAGTGGTTGTAGTGGGGCTAGTACAACACCTTTCACAAAACAAGATTTTTTTCCAAAAAAAGGTGAAAAGGCTAACTATGGTTTTACTTTTGGTGGCTTGATTGATTCTAGCTTTTCTACTCAAGAAAACATAGCATTTTCTATTAATTATGCAGCTAAAGAATTTAAAAAACAAGGTATCAAAAATTTTACCATGAGCTTTTCTAATGCACCAAGTGATATAAATACCTTTGATAAACTAATTAAATATTGTTATCCTGCACACGATTTAAATAAATTTAATTATAATGATTTTAATACTAAAAGTACTTCCTTAGAAACCTCTTGTTCAATAGAATCGGAAGATAATTCAGTCAACTTTATGTTTAATGGAACCTCTGAAGAATTTATAAATATTACTAAATACACTTGGTCAGTTGAAGAAGTTTTAAGTAATAAATATTTAAATAAAGTTCTTAAAAATATGGTTAATCGAGTTCCTTCAGAGATTAAAGTTGGTGTGAACAAGAAGGATCAAGGACTCGTTATGAGAAAACTGGTTACTAAAAAGTAATGAATCAAAGATTCTCTTGCTCTTGTTTTATTTTCATATAATTCAGTAGGCTTATATCCTGCTGATTATCTACTAGCTTCAGCTTCTTTTTCAACTTCATTATTATTCAAATTACTTTCAATATTTTTAGATTCTTCAACATTTTTTTCTAGTTTATCTAAATCTCCAAAACTATTCTCACTATCTGTTTTTGCAGATTCCATACCAAAATCATTTTTTAAATTATCAGTAATTTCTTGAAATTTATCTTGCACATACTGAGTATCTTTTACTTCAATCGTTGTACTGTTTTGTTGCTCTTGAGATACCTGTAAAAGTAACTGATCTTTGTTGTCTGTGACTATTGTTAGTTCTTCTTTTTGACGACTCATAGAAACATAAGCACTATTGTAGTTATTCATACTTTCATTATCACTATCAGCTAAAAGGATTGCCTTCTTTTCTGTTGATCCCTGCGAAGCATGAATTG
>JAIOSY010000075.1 GCA_021107375.1 Sulfurimonas sp. | reverse complement strand
TGCTAAAGCCTTTAAAACATCTTTTTCAAGCTCATGCCAGACTCTTTGGGTTGTGCAATCATCAAAGCCTATAAATCCCCAGAATTTTCCTTCAAACCAGATTGGCATAACTAAAATTGATTTTATATTTTGCAATTCAAGTATATCTTTTTCATAACCTGAAAAGTCTCTAACTAAACCTTCTATATGCTCTTTATTTAAAAACTTCTCTTTCCATCTTTTAATACCTGCATCTGTATATGGAATGTTTTGTAATTGTGGATTATCAATTTCAGCAGATATATTATCTTTTGTAAATTCAAATTTTTGAGAACACACAGTTTCATTATTAACTATATGGTTTTCAAATATATACACTCTATCAACATCTAAAGTTTCAACAACCTTTTTAAGGGAATTCTCAACTCCATTATTAAAATTACTGTTTAGTATTAATTCATTTAAAATATACACTATAGCTTGAAGAGTATCGCTATGAAACTGTATCTCTTTTTGAACTTTATTAATATGTGTGATATCTGTGGCAATAGATAAATAATAAAATCTATTATTAAGAAACATTTTAGATGTGTTTATAATGACATCTATTTTTGTACCATCTTTTGCTACATGTGTAGTCTCAATATTATTTATACCTTGATTTATAAATTTATCTATTAAAATATCTATATACTTATCATTATTTAAATCAAAATCATAAATAGACATACTTAAAATTTCTTCTTTTGTATATCCATATTTATCTAATGCTGCTTTATTTACATCTACTATTACTACACTTATAGGATCAATCACCCATGCAGCATTAGGTACTTTATTAAACAAAACATTATAATTATCAATCCCTTGTTTTCTATTTTTTTCAACCTCTTTTTTGATTTTACTAGAAAGCACTTTATTTGATTTTTTAATACATGTTTTATAAATGTAATCTCTACGAAGTATATATAAAAACATTATTAAGATAAATATATTTACAATGTTTAAAACCCAATAAACAAAAATAATATTATAAATATCTTTATTATTTGTATATTCAACAAAATAAGCAACATTTAAATTTTCTATATTATTTATTGGAAAAAAAGATATTAACCACTTATTAGAGTACAATGCAAATGCCTTTTCAAGTGCCATTTTTTTAGATATTTCTAATTGTAATTTATCATCAGGTATTATATGTTGATATTTATTATTGTGTATATCTGTAGAACTTTCAACATAATACAAAGGATTTTCAACAGATACTTTATAATTATTAAGTAAGTCATCATTGTTTACTTTATTATCTACAATTGACTTTTTAACTAAAAAATGAATCTCTGATAAATAATTATCCTTCATCATTTTTATAAAACCTTTTGCTTTTACAGAGAATTCAACACTACCTAAATGATTTTTTTCTTCATCTATTATTGGAAATATAAATCGAAATCCATTAATAATCTTTCCCTCTTCAAAACCATCTACTGGCTTAAGTGTTTTATTTACAAGCTTAACCCCATACCTTACATCACTTAAATTATCACCAAATTTTAACGGCTTATGCATTCGTAAGAAACTATCATTATTTTTTAAATGGAAATGAAACTGTCTAAAATCAACTTGTTTTAAATCATAATAACTTTTTTGAAGATGTATTTTTAGTTCTTTGCGAAGTATATTAAGTTCAAGATCTGTAGCATTTGGTATTTGTTTTAAAATTGACATCGTAACATTTGATTTTATGATATGTTTATTTATATTTTTTGCTAATAATTTATAATAATTATATACTGAATTATATTTAATTTTGTCCATCTTTATTTGAGAATCAACTACTTTTCTTATACTGTATTCTTTATAATTATAAAGAAATATAGAAACCAACAAACTCCAAAAAATAAAAACAATTCCAAGAAACTTATACTTTCCTTCTAAACTCATAATAAAACCCTTACATACTAGTAGCTGTATCTATTTTTACCATCTTTTTTAGCCTCAAGCATTTTTAAATCTGCTCTATGTAAAAGAGTATTTATATCATCACCATCTTCATAAAATGACAAACCCATACTTACAGTTAAGCTAATGTCATATAACCACTTATGCTCTATAGTCTTATTAGTTACTTTTTGAGCAAGTTCTATTGTGGCATGTTGACTACTATGCCCAGTTATTATAACAAATTCATCACCACCCCATCTTCCAAATAAATCACTTTTTCGAATATCACACTTAATTAGATTTGATAATTCTATTAATATATCATCTGCTATCAAATGGCCATATTTATCATTGATTGCTTTAAAATCATCTATATCAAAAAAAATCACACCTATTGGATGTCCATAGCGCCTAGATGAGTCAATTAAATATTCTAACTCTAGAAGAATATACTTTTTATTTCTAATATTTAGCAATGTGTCTAATTGACTCTCTTTTATTAGCTTAATTTTTTGAAGCTCATAATGGCTAACATCCTGAAACATCCCAACAACATGTTTACCTCCACATGCCGAACTAGTCCATCTCTTAGCTATAATATGTATATATATTTTTTCATCATTAGTTTTATTTATAGTTATTATTTCATCTATTTTATCATCTTGAAATACTCGTATTTCAAATATCTCTATAAATTTCACTTTATCTTCTGTACTTACAATACTTAAAATATCTTTGTAATTAATATTATCTTCTTTAATTGGAAATTGAAATAATTTCAACACTTCTTGTGAAAAATTAATTTTTTTTGTATCTAAATTCACTTCCCAATAAGAAAGAAGAGCTATATGTTCGGCTTCTTGTAAACAAATAGTTGATTTTTCCAACTTAAATTTATTCATAATTTTTATTTCTATAGCAGACATAGTGTTAAATAATTTTTCAGAATCTACAGGTTTTTGTATAAACTTATCAACACCAGAATCAATTGCATCTATAAAAAGACCAGTATCATTATACGCTGTCAATAAAACAAAACATGTATGAAAATTTAACTCTTTTACTTTGGCACATAATTCTGTCCCATTCATATTTGGCATCCGATAGTCACTAATAATAAAATGAATTGTATGCTGTTTAAATATTTCTAAGGCTTCAACTCCATCTTTTGCCACATACAATTTATTAACCTTATTTTGGAAAAGTTCTGTTAAACTTTTTCTTGTGTCAGCATCATCTTCTACATATAATAATGTTAAATTTAATATTTTTGAATTCATAAAATATCCTTATACTCAAAAGCATAGGATATATTATTAAAAATTTATGAAGAAAGTATGAAATTTTATAAATGTAAGCGATAACCCTCGGCTCGAATACTCTCTATCATCTCATTTGGAATAAATTTTCTAAGTTCCTTCACATGAGAAGCAATTGTATTTACTTTAATAAACTCACCATCCCATATATCATTCATCAACATATCATAAGTAACAATAGTGTTTTTATATTTAATTAAAATTTTTAATATACCTCTTTGAATTTTTGTTAATTTTTTGAGCTCACCATTAAAATATAATTGTTCATATTCCATATCAAATATTATCTCTGGACTAAGCTCAATTTTAACATCACTATTTATCTCTGTAAGTTGCTGAATCCTTAAATAAAGTTCAATTAAATCAAATGGTTTCTTTAAATAATCTGAACATCCTAAATCATATGCTTTTTCTATACTATTGATATCAGTATATGCTGTCATGAAAATTGTAGGGATACTTCCATCTACACGCTTTATCCATTCTATAACTTCATACCCACTAGCACCAGGAACTTCTATATCTAAAATTGCTATATCAGCCTCTAAATTTGATTCCTTTAATAGCTCCGACCCATCTGTATATGACTCAACAATCATACCTTTTAATTCAAGAAATTCTTTTATATTATTATTTAATAGATGTTCATCTTCAAGAAGAATAACTTTCATAGTAATCCTTAATTAATTTCATTTAAGTTGTTTAATTACTTTTGGTATAAAGTATTTAAATGTCGTATCTCCATTATTGGAGACAACTTCCGGCTTTATTGAATATAAACTACAAATTGAAGAAACTATCTCTAAGCCAATTCCCATTCCAATCTGCTCAAAGTCTTCTCTATATTTTTCTTTAAAAATATTTTGAGGATTTTTAATTTCACTACCACTATTTTGTGATATAAAAATTATTTCTTCCCCGTTATCTACAACTTTAATAACTACTATTGAACCTATTTTTGCATACTTAATTGCATTTGATATAGTATTATCAACTATTCGTTGTAAATCTGACTCTCTCATTTGTATTATACTATTTTGCATACCAGAAAAATCAATAGTAATATTTTTACTCTTTATTAAATAATAAAAATAATCTATCCTCTTTTTAACAAATTCGCTAAGATTAATTGAAAACATACTTGTATGCTCATGCCTTGAAGAAAGAGAATAATAAAGATCATCATAAACAATTTGAAGAGTTCTTGAAGCTACAGTTATAGCATCTGTATATTTATTGCTTCCATTTTTTATATTTTGCATCTCTAATGATGTATTTATAATAGCTAGAGGATTATAAAGTTCATGATATGACTTGCGTAATAACCGTTTCAATGATTTAACAAGCATACCCTTTTGAAGATGCAACTTCACACGAGCTACTAACTCTTTTTGAAGAAGTGGTTTAGTTATATAATCATCTCCACCATATGCAAATCCTTTTATCTTATCCTCTGTCCCATTCAAAGCAGATATAAAAATTAGTGGTATATCTTTATGTTTATGGGAATTTTTTAATTTTTTACATATTTCATACCCATCAATACCTGGCATAACAATATCAAGTAAAATAAGATCAAAATTATTTTCTTCAACAGATTTAAAAACCTCTTTAGCATCTAATGCAATAAAAAGTTCTAAATTAAGAGACCTTAACATATCAATAAGAATAGCTATATTTTCAGCTTTATCATCAACAAGTAGTATTTTAGGATTATCTTTTTCTAATAAAACCATTACAAGCCTTTTAAAGATATTTATATAATTTTATAGTAACATTAAATTATGAAGAAACAATGGATTTAATTATTGAAGAAAAGTCTACATTTTTTAAGGAGGTGTTTAAAAATTCTTTAGACTCAGAATCTTCAAGTTCACTTATTAGTCTATCTAGTTCACTATATGCACCGCGTTTAGCAAGATGAAGAATTTCATTTTGTTGTTTACTTGAAATATCAGAAGATAGTTTATAATCATTTACAATTACATCTTTATTATTTGACATTTTATATCCAACTAACGCACCAATAATATGATCTTGTGTAAACGGTTTTGGCAACCAACAATCAAACAGACTTATAATGCTGTTAGGCTGATTTTTAAGAGCACTTATAGCAATAAAATAAGCTTTACACCCTAAAGCTTTTAACTCTTTTGTTGTTGTTGAGCCATCTATTCCAGGCATCACCATATCCATACAAATAATATCTGGAAGATAGCCATCCTTAAAAATTTCTAATGCTTCTTCTCCACTCATTGCTGATTTAATATTACAAGAAAGAGTATTAAAAATATTCTCCATAATATGAATATTTTCAAGTATATCATCTACTATTAAAATATCTAGACCAAAGAATTTTGCAAAGTCAACAGAATCAATCTCTTTTTTAATAATATTTACATCTGGTTTTACAACTGTAGAATCAG
>JAIOSY010000254.1 GCA_021107375.1 Sulfurimonas sp. | reverse complement strand
GTGTCATTATAATGAAACCACCCTTATAAAAAGCCAATGGTGAACGCTCAATCAGTGAAGTGTTTTTTGAAAAAAATGGTTTTACTTTTGAGGGGTGTTTTATCTCATACTTCATTTCTGAATAATGTTCATATCTTTGTGTTTTGTCTATTGCAATTGAGCGAAGGATTACGCTATCTAGCCAGTGAGGGATGTTTTTGTTATAAATACTTGGTTTCTTTGCCTCTTTAAAAGTCGGTGTAGAAAAAGGCTCAATCTCCCCGTATGGATATTTTCCAGTTAAAGCAAGATAAAGTGTTACTCCCATAGAGAATATTTCACTTGATTCACTTATCGATTCGCCTTGAAATCTTTCAGGCGATAAGTAGCTTGGAGTTCCAGCCTTAGAGTTAAGTGAAAATATCTCTGTAATACTTCCAAAGTCTATGATTTTGAACTCTAAGTTTTCCTTGTCATCTTTTGCTATCATGATATTATTTGTTTTAATATCACCATGCACTAAATCATACGTTAGTAAAAACTGAGACATTTTTAGTAGGGTATTTGCAAGTTCTACCCCATCATCAATACTCAAATGTTTGTGTGTTAGATAGCTATTTAAGTCTTCACCATTAAAGAGTTGCATAACATAGTATCTTTGAGTTCTATTTTTTGGAATAACTGCTTTTGGAAAAAAATCAGCCTTTAGTCTTTTGGCATTCCACGCCTCTTTTACATATAAATCTAGTGAGGCCTCATCATCAATACACTCTATGGGTGCAAACTTGATAACATAGTTCTTGGTTTTTTTAGAGCAAAGCCAAGTTCTGTCATTTTGAATAAGTGACTTTTTTAAGATGTAGCCATCTATCACTTGCTCTTTTTTTAGGCTTTTTGGAATGATGAGTTTTTGAGTTTTAAGGTTTTCAATCTCATTTGCTTTTAGTATCTCTATTATAATTGCAGTAGTATCATCTGGTAGATTATCGTTTTGCAGTTTACTGGCTTTTTTAACAAGCGAATGTGCTCCGATATTCATATGTTGTTTGATTTTCTCATCATCTAAAACTGTATAAAGTCCGTCACAACATAGTAAAATCTTATCATTTTTTTTTAGTATATTTTCAAAGTAATATAGTTCTACCTCTTTATCTATACCTATAGCCTGTGTTAAAACTCCCTCAAAGCCCCTCTCATCCATAGCATGGTCTGAAGATAACTGGTTTAAAGTTTTATCTCTATAAAGGTAAACTCTACTATCTCCAACATTTGCTCCATATAAACGGTTCCCCTCAATAACTACGATAGTTAGAGTAGTTACAAGTTCACTTCTTTCATAATTAACCTGTGATTCTTGATATAAAATAGTGTTTATTGACTCTATAAAAGATTTTATGGATTTTTCTATACTCCATGTTTTAGGTCTTTTTTTAATGTTGTTCATCAAAAAGTTAGTAGTTCTCTTAGCAGCCTCAGCCCCCTCAATAGCACTACCAACCCCATCACAAACTATCCCTACAGTCAAATCACCAATAGTTTTAATATCATAATAATCATCACCAGTAAGCTCTTTACCCTTAGCAAGTGAAAAACCAGATGTCTTGATGTTAGATGGAGGCATAAACTTATCTTCTCTATTAATTAGATTAATATTTCTAGTGTTTTAAAATTCGGTATATCCTGCTTATCTAAGTTAATATGTCGTATGCTGACATCTATATAATACTTCTCAAGTATATTTGAACATTTTAACTGTTTCAAGTCTATTTCCACATACTTTTTGCTAATGATAATAAAGTCATCTCCGTGTATCCTGAAAATTAGTGATGAGAGAAAGTAATCTTGTAAGCTATCGACTACTTCATTTAGAATCTTGTCTCCCTCTGTCCAACCATACTTTTGATTATAACGACTAAAATTATGCAGATAGAGTGCATGGATACATTTATATTCTTTATCAAATTTATTACGGTTTAAAATAAAATTAAGATAATCAGTATTATAGGAATCAGTTAACTGATCACGATAGAAATAAGAAAAACGCTCTTTTTCAATCTCCGTTGTTGGCAACTGATTAACATTATTAGATATTTCAATATCAATAAGTACCTTTACTGCACTCTCCACAACTTTTGGATGAAACTGTTTACCACTAAGCAGCTTTAGCTCTTCTATGGCACTAGCTATACTTTTTTGACCCTTATAGATACGATTGGTTGTCATAGCATCAAATGCATCAGCGACAATCATAATATGGGAAAGAAAAGGGACCTCTTTATCTTTAATACCATTAGGGTATCCCTGCCCATCATAACGCTCATGATGGCAGATGATAATCTCAGCTAAATCCTTATACATTGGAATCTTTATCAAAATCTTATAGCTTTCACTAACATGCTCTTTAATTAGCTTAAATTCAAGCTCGCTTAGCTTGCCGGGCTTAAGTAAAATAGTGTCTGGTGTTGTAACTTTACCGATATCATGCAAGATGCCTGCACGATATATCAGATCGCACTCCTCTGGCGTACACTGCATCTCTTTAGCGATAAGACGGCAGTAATTTGCGACACGCTGTGAATGACCACCTGTATATGTATCACGGTCTTCAACCATTGAGACAAAAGATACAAGTGTTCTTTCAAAGTTCTCAATTTTCTCTTCTTCAAGAGCAATAGTTTCAGCTGTACGCTCTTGAACCATCTCTTCAAGGTGCATTTTATACTTAAGATTCTCTTTGTAGTTGTTAAGATTGAAAATAGACTTATGAAGTGCCTGCGTCATTTGAAGATAATTGATAGGTTTAACAATATAGCCACTGACATTCAAGCCAATAGCATCAATAAAATAAGCTGTTTCACTGTAGGCTGAGATAATGATAATCTCCTGATTAGGATTGATAAGCTTAATCTCTTTAGCCATCTCTAAGCCGTTCATAAATGGCATTTGGATATCTGTTAAAACAAGGTCATATTGCTCTTTTTGATAAAGCTTCAAGCCCTCCTGACCATTTGCGGCGGTAGTGACATTATCAAAAATCTTATGAAGATATCTCTCAACTGAGTTTCTCAATTCATCTTCATCTTCGACATAAAGTAGTGTTACACCTTTTGCAGCAATTTTAAGTTGTTGAATATCCATACCTATAGTCCCCGCTTTTTAATTTCTTACGCAACTTTATTAAATCAATCATTATTTAACATACCTTTCCATTCCATTGGGATAGACAATTTAAAACAAGCACCACCTTTTGTATTGTACACTTTTAGTGAACCATGTAGATGTTTTTCAATAATGGTCTTAGACATATAAAGCCCTAGACCGGTACCTATTTTCTCATCTTTTGTTGAGAAGTAGGGATCAAAGATTTTCTCGATGATTGATTCATCAATTCCACCGCCATTGTCACAGATAGTTGTGATAACATTATCTGTATCAATACTGACAAGAATATCAATACGGCGATCTTTCTCTGTGTTTTCTATGAGCGCCTCTTGTGCATTTTTGAGCAAGTTGATGTAGACTTGTAGCAATTCACGGGAATAGGTCTTAACTTTATGGATATTTTCATGTTTAATAGAGAGTTCTACCTGAGAATACTCAAGGCTCTTGCCAAGAATCAGTTTAGCTTCATTTATTACCTCTGCAAGACTAATTTCTTCTATCTCTTTATTTGGACGGAAAAAGTTTCTAAAGTCATCTATAGTCTTAGAGAGATACTTAGTCTGCTTTAGAATATTCTGTGACTCCTTTATAATATTTTCTTCGCTCACCTCATGCAACTCAATATCAACAAGCAAATTATTCGCTCCCATAGCTATTACGCTAATAGGTTGTCTCCACTGATGAGCAATCATCCCAATCATCTCTCCCATAGCTGCATGACGGGACTGGGCTATCATTATTTCTTCTTTATCTTTATTTTTTTCTATCTCTTTTTCTACCTCTTTTTTTAAGTTTTTATTTAAATAATTTAATTTTTTATTTTTTACAAAAAGCTCTATATATAAACTTATTTTATTAAGAAACTGATATTTTTCAACTGGTTTTATAAAATAATCAATTGCTCCTAGCTCAAACCCCTGCTTTACAAACTCTTCTGCTTTTAATACGGCAGTTAAAAAAATAATAGGGATATTTTTTGTTTTATGGTTTAATTTTAAAAACTTAGCTGTTTCAAATCCGTTCATTCCCGGCATTTTAATATCTAAAATAATCAGATCTATATCTCTATCCATAGCAATTTTAAGAGCTTCTTCGCCGCTTAAAGCTTTTAAAATATGAATCCCCTCTACCTCTTTATTGTCAAATTTAAGTTCTTGCAGTAAACTTTCCAATAAAAAAAGATTCTTCTCTTTATCATCGACTGTCAAAATATTTATTATCATAATAAGCCTTTCTGATATATTTTTGTTTTCTTATCTCCGACTACTTTATAGTTATACTCATTATACAATACTTCACTCTCTCCCAAGATTAAAAAACCATTTTGAGAAAGTGAGTCATCTATAACATCAAATACCCGTTTTTTTAGTTTTTTATCAAAATAAATCAATACATTTCTACAAAAGATAAGATGAAATTCATTTATTGAAGCATCTGTCACCAAATTGTGCTTAAAAAATAAAACATGATCTTTTATATTTTGTTTTATCTGCACAAAATCATCTTCAATAGTAAAGTACTTTTCAAGCGACTCTTTGCCACCGCCTTCAATGTAGTTGTCTTTAAATTTATCAAACTCATCCCTACTAAAGAGTCCATTTTGAGCTTCACCTAAAATAGTATCATTAAAATCAGTTGCATAGATTTGACTTTTGTTTAATAATCCTGCCTCATCAAGCATTATAGCGATACTGTAAGCTTCCTCTCCACTGGAACATCCCGCACTCCAGACCCTAATAGATGGGAAATTTTTTATACAAGGGAGAAGCTCCTCTCTTATTGCTTTAAAAGTTTTTGGATTTCTAAAAAAACTGCTTACATTAAGAGAAAATGCTCTAAACAACATGTCAAAAAATTTTGCATCATTTAAAACTGTTTGTTTAAACTTTCTAAAATTATC
>JAIOSY010000163.1 GCA_021107375.1 Sulfurimonas sp. | reverse complement strand
TTTTTATTTGGCTTATCTTCACCATCTGGATTTCCGATTTGACCTTGCATATAGTCACGATTTTTTTCGTAGTAATCTTTAACACCAACCCATGTAGCCCATTGAGTATCTGTATCGATGTTCATTTTGATAACACCATAACCGATAGCTTCTGCAATCTCACTAGGAGCTGAACCTGAACCACCGTGAAAAACAAAGTTTACAGGTTTTGGAAGTGTTTTAAATTTTTCTTCTATATACTTTTGAGAGTTATCTAAAATTTTAGGAGTAAGACTAACATTTCCTGGTTTATAAACACCATGAACATTACCAAATGAAGCTGCGATTGTAAAGTGTGGAGAAACTGCCATCAACTCCTCATAAGCATAGGCTACATCTTCTGGTTGAGTGTATAAAAGTGAGTTGTCCATATCAGTGTTATCAACACCATCCTCTTCCCCACCAGTACAACCAAGTTCTATCTCAATACTCATACCAATTTTTGCCATTCTTTTAAAATACTCTTTACATGTACTTACATTTTCTAGTAATGTTTCTTCAGAAAGGTCTAGCATGTGAGATGAGTAAAGTGGTTTTCCTTGAGATTCAAAATAACCCTCACCAGCATCAAGTAGTTCATCTATCCAAGGAAGTAATTTTTTTGCAGCATGATCGGTATGAAGAATAACAACAACACCATATGCTTCAGCCATCATATGAGTATGAATAGCACCTGAAATAGCACCGATAATCGCAGCTTTTTCATCCTTATTACTTAAACCTTTTCCAGCATAATAAGATGCTCCACCATTACTAAATTGAATTATTACGGGAGAGTTTACTTTTGCTGCCGCTTCTAAAATAGCATTTATGGAATCAGTTCCAACAACATTTACAGCAGGGATAGCAAAGCCCTCTTTTTTTGCATAGTCATAAACTTTTTGAACATCTTCGCCAAAAATAACTCCAGGCTTTACAATATCTAAAACACCTTTACTCATACTGCTTCCTTAAAAAAATATAATTTTGTAATTATACCAATAGTGTGTTAAAAGAACTTTTATTAAAGAAATTTTATGATAAAATAACCAAAAAAACAGCGAATATATAGATGCCAAAAAATAAAAAAGTGTTAAACACTGATATTATTCTTACTGATATAATTGATTTTTCAAAATTAGATTCATTACAACAGCTAGAGATTATAAATTTTGTAACAATTACTTATAAAAAAATGATGTTACAGATGCTAGCAAATTCTGGAATGCCATTAGAAAAATTTGTACTCGGACTCATATCTACAGGAGATGGGTTTTACTGTATTCTAAACCCTAGACTTAAAGGTTATGGAATAATTTTAGGTCTTAGTTTTAATCACTTATCAGAACAAATATCTAAGAAATTTAGATATTTTAAAGGGATGAGAATTGCTGCACATACTGGTGATATTTATGAATTTACTGATATTTTAGGTCATACTAACTATATTGGAGCTGGACTTAATGACTGTGCTAGATATTTAGAATTAAAAAGTTTTTCCATATCAACAGTTATGGCATCTGAATCAGCATACGAAAGCTTAAGAAAATTTTTATCCATATTTAAAGACTTTGATGCTTTATTGGTTAAAAAAGGTTTTAAACATTCTGAGATGTATAGTTTTAAAGATAAACACTATCATGAGAAAAAAGGAACAATCGTTTGGTTAAGAGAACCAGGAATAATTAATCCACCAAACATAAATTTCAACTCTATAATAAATAAGGGAAAAAATAGATGAGACTAACAATAGATGAATATTCAAAAAATTTTAAAATGTCAAAAGAGATGATTAATTCAAGATTAAAAACTAAAAGATTAAATTATATTATTGAAAATGGTATAACATATATTATAACACCCCAAAAACCTAAAAACAATCAAGATAACAATGAAACTATTGCTACATCTAAAGCCATTGCAAAACCGAAAACAACTGTAGCGACTGTCTTGGCACTCTATCAGAGAGAGAATCAACAACTAAAGCATAAAATTGTACAACTTGAGGAAAAGATAGATAAACTTATAGATGATAAAGAGCAGATGCTTCGTAATGAGATGCAAAAAATAGAGCAAGTTTATAATGCAAAAGATGAACAATTAAAAAGCATATTAGAGCTTGTAAATAAAAAACTGATTATGGATTATAATCCAAACAGTAATGTTCATGATGTTGAAACTATTGAAACTGAAAAAATAATAAAACAAGAAGAAAAACCTAAACTTAAAGAACTTCGAACTTATCTAAGAACACTCTCTTTAAAATCTTATCAAAGAAAGGTTATTAAAAAAAGATTTTTAGCTGTTCACAATAATGATGTTAGAATTATTCAACAAAATGGAAAACTGTATCTTGATTTTTCTAAATATGATTATAGTGATTTATTAGACTATTAGAATGGCTAAACAAATAACCCAAGAGATTACTACAAAAAACATTAATGACGCCATAGGAGAATTTGCAACTAAAAACTCTATAAAACAATCATTATGTGATTTTAAAATAAACAATATCAACTCTTATATAAAAAGTTCTTCACAAACAGAGTTTGAACTTTCAAATCAAAGTATAAAAACAAGATATACGGATAAAAATCAAATAATAAATGAACACATTGAATTTTCTCAATACTATGATATCACTATTTTTGAAATTAATAAACACAAAATCAAACTAAACTATAAAATAGAACTAGGGGAGTATTCTAGTCATCCAAAAATAATATTATCCCCTGATTCAAATATTCCTTATCAGAACTATCAACCTAAAGAATTACTATCTTTACTTTTTAGAGAGATTAATAAAATAAAAGCTTCTAACTCAATTATCGTAGGACTGTTTGATGAATCTATGATTAAAAATTTAAAAGCACTAGTAAAATATATATATGCTAAAAAATTTATAAAAAATATAAAACTACCTCTATTTGACGGTATCTTACCTGAACTAACTCAAGAGAGTAAACTTGTGATAAAATTCTTACAAAAAGAGAATAACTATCAAATTATAGAAGTAGAAAAAGATGAAATTTTAATAGATTTTTATAAACCACAATTTGGTAAGAATGGGCTAAATTGTTATGGAAAAGAGATTGGTACGGAGTACGCAAACAATCAAGAAGATTTAAAACAAGAGATTGATTTAAATAGTATAAAAATTATAGAGGTAAAAAATAAAAAAAGTTATATTAGTAAAATAAAAGGGTTTGTACAATATAGTGATACAAATATAAGTGTAGATCAAAAAATCAAAATGGCAAGACTATCAAGAATTCAAGATTCAATAGCCTCAGAAGAAACCAATAACATAGAGATAGAAGTTTCTCAAAAAGACACAAATAAAGATAGTGTTGGAGAGGGAGTTAAATTAGTTTCAGAAACCATTAATGTAAGCGGTCACATTGGAGCCAATAGCATAATAGAATCTATTAACCTTAAAATTGACGGAGCGACTCATAAAGATTCTACTCAATATGCAAAATACGCAACAATCAATAGGCATAAGGGGAAGTTGAGATGCAAAGAGGCTAAAATAAATCTCTTAGAAGGTGGAGAAGTTCACGCTACAAGTGCAAATATACAAACTTGTCTTGGTGGTTCCATTTACGCTCAAGATGTCAAAATTAGACATGTAAAAAACAATCTTAAAGTTTATGCTTCAAATTCAATCTCAATTAACTTGATTAGTGGCGAAGACAACAAACTTAAAATCAACTACAAAGATGTACCTATTTTAATAAGTAAAATAAAGTTTATAAAAGAGGAGATTGAAGAGTTAGAATTCTCTCTTGAAGAGGCCAATCGACATAACTCTTCTATAGTTAATGGTATAAAATCTGAAATTAAAAAATTAAAACAAGAGATACTAGATATACAAAACTCTGTAAACAGAGCAAAAATATCTATAGAAAAACCTTTAATAGGATTAAATACTATAATTTTTAGCATAGATGATGAAAATGAAATTACTTTCAAAACTAACTCTAAAGAATATACCCCATTTTATCTTGAAATCACAGAAGACAAAATAACCCTACACCCAACAAACCAAATAATAAAACTCCAAGAGTAGCTTTAAATTTCAATAATTTAAAGTTACTCTTTTTTTCTTTATTTTACACGATAAACCGTGCACTATAACATATTATTAGTATATTAAATACTATTTATACTATTTAATATACTAAATATACAACATAACTATGCTAAAATGTATATTTAAGTATATATTCCGTATAATTCTTTTTATGAAAATCGATGATCTATTTAACATACTTCACAATTCACTAGAATCTCAAAATAATGGAAAAAAAATATCTTTAAAAAATATGGCTCTTTCACTGGGAATATCTATGCGAACATATCAGGATTGGAAGTTAGGTCGTGCAAAACCACAAGCTGCTTCTGTTGTTATGAAAATGTTAGGACAGTTGGATGATGATGAAGTGATTAGAACAGTTAGAAAAATTAATAAATTAGATAATTAAGGATTTATTATGAGTACACTCAGTAAAAGTGAAAGAGATGGCTTAGAAGATGTATTTTTATCTATACATTCAAATCAAGATAAATACCAAAAAATTAAAGAAATATCAACTTTAATTATTTCAAGAAAAAATAATTTCTCAATACAAAAACTCTTGAAACAAGCTAAATGTGGACTAAAAGAAACAAAGGTTAGCTATTTCATGACATTTTTTGACAAAAAGAAGAAAAATTTAAGCAAATAAATTATAAAGTGTCTATAGCTGAATTATTTTATCGCCGTAGTGGTATAACTGTGGTGTATTTATAATCTCGGAAATATTTTGAATTTAAGGGTATTTTATGAATAAAGCTCAATTCGTTGAACTAGTACAAACAAGTGGTGACTATAAAACTAAGGTAGAAGCAGAAGCTGCTATTAAAGCTTTCACGGAAGCTGTTACTACGGCATTAGTTAATAAAGACGATGTTTCTTTAGTTGGTTTTGGTAGTTTCTCTGCTGCTTTACAAAAAGGTAAAAGTGGTAAAGTTCCAGGAACTGATAAAACTTATACAACTCAAGACAAAATGGTTCCTAAATTTAAAGCTGGCAAGGGTCTTAAAGACCGTGTCGCAGCTGGTAAATAGTCCATTTATATTGTCCGCATTTTTTGCGGCAATATCTTATAAAATCAAATGAATCTATCTTTTTTTACTTCCCTCTTTTACAAAAATAAAAATAAGCCTTTAAAACTTCCAGATTCTTTGCTAATAAAAAAATTAAAATCTGTAGCGGATAAAAATAATTTTCCTATTTTTGAAAACATCACTATATATCACCATAGTAAAAACTTTTTTATCCCTCTTCTTATTTCAGATGAGAGTAGAGGTATCTTTTTGTTTGAATATAAAGATTGGTCATATAATGAATTGAAAAATGCGAAAATTGAAAAAGCAACCTTACAAGATTCCAAAAAAGACAACTTGGCATTTGAAAAATCTCATGAATTTATTAAACAAAAATTTAATGAATTAATACATAACGATGGGGTACCTATATTTAATTATTTACTTATGGAAAATTTAAATACTGATGAATATAAACATTTAGATGAATCATTTCAAAAATTATTACCAGAAGAAAAAGTGATGTTTAATGACTCATCAGAAGATACTATATTGATAAAAATACTAAAAAGTAAAATTTCAAAAATAAAACTGCCTAATACATCAGAGATAATGTCCACACTCCTAATTCAATATGCAATTGTAGAAAACTCTGAAACTTTACACCTATCATCAAAAGAACAAAGAGAATTTATAGATTCTCCTCTTTTAAAATATACTACACTTAAAGCACTTAATGGAAGTGGTAAAACAAGTTCTATTTTACTAAAAGCAATTTTAGAAAAACTAAAAAAAACAGATTTAAAAATAATAATAATCAAACCAACAACTCTTGCTTGCGATATACTAAAGAAAAAGCTTCTCAACTCTATAGAGCATGCTATAATTGAGTTTGATATGACATCTATAGAGATTATTACCCCTATAGAACTAGTAAATAGACATCTATTTAAACTTAATTATGCACCTCTAAAAAATGAATTAGAGATTGACACAGCTTTGATGAAAAAAAGATTTCATGTTGCAGATTTAATCATCTGTGATGATTCAGAACTTTATTTTACTCAATTTATAGAATATATTAAGCATGTACAAAATAAAAATCATCTTATAATAGTTGAAACCTCTAATTCTAAAAATGAAGAGTTAATATTTACAAAAAACTTTAAAAATCCACAAAAAGAGACTATATTTTATCAAGCAAATACACATGCCAAAGCACTTCAAACTATATCTTCTTTACTTAAAACAGATAAAGCCAAAGATATACTTGTAGTTTGTTCTAAAATAAGTCAAAAAAGATTAGCAGATGATTTAGAATTTTTTATTGAAGATAAAACTTTATTATTGGATAGTTCTAAAAATTTAATTGATCAAGATTTAAATAGTTTAATGCTATCATCTTATGACGATATAAACTCCCTTAATGTAAAATTTGTTATCCTTATGAATATTTGCTATGCAGATGTAGATGAACTTAGCTATGCTTATAATTTAGCTAAAAAGAAAGTATATGTGTTATATGAAGATGAATGTGAAAATTTAGCATTAATAAGAAATAATTTTGAAAATCACCAAGAGTGAACAAGAGTGGAAAACGCAGCTAAGCCCTGAAGAGTATTATGTTACAAGAGAACATGGCACAGAGGCTCCGTTTTCTGGGAAATATTATACAAATAAAAAGGATGGAATCTATACCTGTATCTGTTGTGGCTTACCTTTATTTGAATCAGATACAAAATTTGACTCAGGTACAGGTTGGCCTAGTTATTTTGAAGCTATTGAAGATTCAATTACTGAGATAAAAGATATGACTCATGGGATGAGTCGAATAGAGGTTAGATGTTCATCTTGTGATGCTCATCTTGGTCATCTGTTTCCCGACGGACCAGAACCAACTAACCTTAGATACTGTATAAATTCAGTATCATTAAACTTTAAAGAAAAGGAATAAACAAATGAAAAAAATACTACTAGCACTTCTAGTTATGTTTTCACTAAATTTAAGTGCGAACGAGAATAATCCACATGCCATACTTGAGACTACTCAAGGAACAATTGAATTAGAATTATTTCCAGATATAGCACCACTAGCTGTTGAGAATTTTACAACTCATATAAAAAATGGATACTATAATGGTATAGCTTTTCATAGAATTATTAAAAATTTCATGATTCAAGGTGGAGATCCAACAGAGAGTGGTAGTGGTGGAGAATCTATTTGGGGTAAACAATTTAAAGATGAATATAAAGATAAAACATTTAATAAATTTGGTGTTTTAGCTATGGCAAATAGAGGTCCACACACAAATGGAAGTCAATTTTTTATTACAACAGCAAAAACTCCATGGCTAAATGGTCGTCATACTATTTTTGGTCAAGCAACTCCTGAATCTATAAAAACACTTAAAAAACTACATAATGTAGCAACTATGGGTAGAAATGCTGGAGATAGACCAATAGAGAGACAAGAAGTTATAAAAGCATATATAAAATAATATCTAAATTAATTAATTTGTAACCAATATGTAACTATACTTAGAGATAATTTTGTAATTAATTAAATGGGGTAATCATGGAAAT
>JAIOSY010000005.1 GCA_021107375.1 Sulfurimonas sp. | reverse complement strand
GTCTCAACTGCAGCCTCTTCACTACCAGCAGAAGTTTCACAACAAGGTGTTACAGTTGAGAAAAAATCTCCAAATATTGTTTGTTTGATTGCAATAAATGGTGATGAGAGGTATGATGCTTCATTTTTAAGTAACTTTGTAAATATCAATATACTTGATGAGATAAAAAGAATCAAAGGTGTTGGAAAAGCACAAAATATGGGTGAGAGAAAATATGCTATGCGTATTTGGTTAAATCCTGATAAACTAAAAGCTCTAAACCTAACCCCAATGGAAGTTATAAATGCTATCAAGAGTCAAAACAAACAAGCATCTTTAGGTAAAATTGGTTCTGCTCCATCTTATGATGACCAAAAACAAGAGATTACACTTACAACACAGGGACAATTAAGTGAGGTTAGTGAATTTGAAAATATAGTTATAAAACATAAAAAAGATGGCTCTCTCATCTATCTAAAAGAGGTATCAAAAGTTGTTTTAGGTAGTGAGACTTACGACTGGAATGCAAGAAGCGCTAAAAAACCAGCTGGACTTATAGGTGTTTATCAACTAGGCGATGCAAATGCTTTAGATATTAGAGCTGAGATTGAAAAAACTATGCAGAACTTACAAAGCCGTTTTCCTGATGGTGTTACATATTCTGTTCCTTATGATACGACAAAGTATGTTTCAGTTGCGATTGATAATGTAAAAACAAATCTATTTATGGCTATTGGGCTTGTTATTCTCATTATATTTATATTTTTAGGTTCTTGGCGACCAACAGTTATCGCTACTGCAGCTATACCTGTTTCACTTATTGGTGCCTTTGCTGCCATGGAGATAGCTGGTGGATTTTCCATAAATTTTCTTACACTTTTTGGACTTATTCTTGCTATCGGTATTGTTGTTGATGATGTTATTTTAGTTGTTGAAAATGTTGAGGTTATTATGAAAAAAGAGCCTGATTTAACTATACCTCAGGTTGTTAAAAAATCGATGATAGAACTTATCGGTCCAATCATCTCAACAACTCTTGTTTTAGTTGCTGTTTTCATTCCAGTTTCTATGCTACCAGGGATTACAGGTGCTTTATACCAACAGTTTGCTCTTACAATATCATTTGCCGTTATTGTTTCATCTTTAAATGCTTTAACACTCTCCCCTGCTCTTAGTGCCATCATAATAAAAAGAGGTGAAAAAGATGAAGAAAAGTTTATAATCTTTAGATTATTTGATAAAATATTTGATGCAATAACTGCAAAATATAAAAGCTTAATAATCATTCTTATAAAACTGAGATATTTTGTGATTTTAGTGATGGGTGGGATATTTTACCTAACCTACTACCTATTTATGACAACACCTACTGGTTTTGTTCCATCAGAAGATAAAGGTGTTTGTATGGTTTCTATAAACCTAAAACCTGGTACTTCTATCTCACAAACTACTAAGGTAAGAGCTGAAGTTGAAGATATTATTTACAAAATAGAGGGTGTCGAGAATGTTGTTGCTGTTGAGGGTTACAATATCATCACAGGTTCACTTGATGGCTCGGCTGTAGCTATGTTTGTCTCTTTAACTGACTGGAGCCAAAGAACTACAAAAGAAAATAGTGTTTTTGGAATTATTAAACAGATAAAACAAAAAACAAAAAATGTGAGTGAAGCAAAGGTTGCAGCTTTTAATATGGCAGGAATCCCCGGTGTTGGAAATGTTGGTGGATTTGACTTTAGACTTCAGGATTATCTCTCAGGAGATTTACAAACCTTTGAAGGATATGCAAAAGAGATTATAAAAGAAGCCTTTGCAGATTCTCGCATCGCAGCTGCATTTACAACATTTTCCACTTCATACCCAATGTATGATATAGAGATAGACAGAGCAAAAGCAAATGCACTTGGTGTTGATATGGCTAGTCTGTTTACAACTATGCAAGCTTATCTTGGTTCTATCTATGTAAATAACTTTTCAAAATTTGGTAAAGTATTTCGTGTTTTTGTTCAAAGTGATAAAGAGTATAGAAGTACAAAAGAAGATATAAGTAAACTTTTTGTAAAAAGTACCTCTAATAAAATGGTTCCCATCTCTGCTATCATAAAAATAAAAGAGATGAGTGGCCCTCAAAACTTAACTCACTACAATATGTACAGAAGTATCCAAATAAATGGCTCAGCAGCTGCTGGATATAGTTCAGGTGATGCGATGAAAGCTATGGATGAAATCTCTAAAAGAGTTCTTCCTGATGGCTATGGGTATGAATGGTCTGGTATGAGTTACCAAGAGACTTTGGCTGGAAACTCTCAAATATATGTAGCTATTTTTGTTTTACTAGTTGTCTTTCTTGTTCTTTCGGCTCAGTATGAGAGTTGGATTTTACCACTAATGATTTTACTCTCAGTCCCTATGGTAATCGGTGGTGCAATTGGTGGTCTAAACTATATGGGTATGCCACTAAATACTTTTTCTCAAGTTGGTCTCGTCCTACTCGTCGCCCTTGCTGCAAAAAATGCCATACTTATAGTAGAGTTTGCAAAAGAGCAAAGAGAGAGTGGAGTTAGTATAATTGACTCAGCTATCAATGCAGGAAGTCTAAGATTTCGTGCTATTATGATGACTATCCTTTCATTTTTATTTGGTATTTTTCCTCTTGCTTTTGCAACTGGAGCTGGTGCAATTACACAGATGTCAATCGGTATAGTTTTACTCTTTGGTATGGTAGCTGCAACTTTTATATCTACACTTTTTGTACCTGTTTTGTATGTTTTACTTGAGAGTATGAGAGAAAAATTTGTAAGTGTTGAAGATGAGATATCTAGAAGGGAGTCTATATAATGAAAAAGTTTAGTAGTTTAATTTTAATACTATCAACCTTGGCATGTGGGAATGAAGTTTACACAGTTGATGAGTTGATTGTAAAAGCGGTAAAAAATTCACCAAATTTAAAAATAAGTTTAGCACAACTTGAGGCTTCAAAAAGCCGTATAGATATAGCAAACAGTTCTTATCTTCCTCTTGTAAATCTACATCTAAGTGCTGGAGAAAATGCTCAAGACAATGTAAATGATACTTTGATTTTAGGTAACTTATCACTTAAACAAATCATCTATGACTTTGGTAAAACCGATGCAAATATAGATAGTTTTACACATGATTCTAAATCTTATGAGATGATTAATGAACAAGAGATTTCAGATAAGAAAAGAGATGTAAAATTCACTTACTACAATGTTTTAAAAGCACTTGCACTTATAAAAGTTCATAAAGAAAACATTAAACTAAACAAATCTCAATTATACCGTTCACAAAAATATTTTGAAGCAGGAATAAGAACAAAAATAGATATTTCAGATGCAGAAGTTGAACTCATAAAATCAAAACTAGATCTAAAAAAAGCTCAATACGACTTGCAATTAGCTTATGCTTCACTAGATAGAGTTATTTGCTTTAAAGATACAGATGAAAAATACAGTGTTTACTATGAAGAGTTGGATTTTAAAAATCTTTACTCATCCCTAAGTGATTATGCACTAAATCTAAAAGATTCTATTGATTATGCTTATGAAAATAGATATATGTTAAAAAAATATACTTCAGATATAGAAATGGCTAAATCAAAAAGTAATTTAGCCTATTCTGGGTACTATCCTGAGATTTATTTAGATGCAGATTATACACAACAAAGAGCAGATAAATTTAAAGATTCTATCCCTGAAAAAAAATGGCAAGCTTCATTAAACCTTAATTTTAACATCTATCAAGGTGGTTCAACTCTCGCCTCAACACAAGAAAAAAGGGTTCAAATAGATATCGCACATGCCGAACTTCAAAATGCAAAACTATCAATAAAAAAAGATACTACAGAAGCTTATATAAATGTTTATAAAGCAAAAGATACAGTAGAACTTTCACAATCTCTTGTAAGAGTATCAAATGAAAAATTTGATCAAGCCTCAAAACGATATGAACATGGACTATCAGACTATATAGAGTTACAACAATCTCGCCAAGGATATATAGATTCTTTAGCTTCTTTAGTTGTTAACTACTATCACTATTATCAAGCAGTAGCTTACTTAAATAATGCGATTGGGAAATAAAATTTAAGAACGAGTTCTCAATCTAGTATTATCTCTTTTTTGCATCTGATCTACTATCTTTACAACCACTAAATCAGATGTAATATTTAACGATGTTCTAGCCATATCCAAAATTCTATCGACTGCTACAATCACAGCTATATATTCAACTGGAAGTCCAATTTGATTTAGTATTACAACCATCATCACTAAAGATGCACTTGGAAGAGCAGCAACCCCTACACTAAGAGAAACTATAGTTACTCCCAAAAGAACTTGATCCATAAACCCAAGCTCTACACCAGCTAGATGTGATATATATAAAATCGCAATAGTTAAATAGGCTGCTGTTCCATCCATAGAAACTGTTGCACCAAGAGGTAATACAAAAGAAGCATTTTTCTTATCAACTCCACCAACCTCTTCCACCACTCTCATAGATACTGGCAAAGTTGCTGCACTTGAAGCAGTTGAAAAAGCCATAATAGGAGCTTCACGAATTACAGATAAATACTTATATGGATTTATTTTTCCAAAAATTGATAAAACAGCAGGAAGTGTTACAATAGCATGAATTAATAAAACACTAATAACCATAAGAACATACTTCCAAAGTCCTAAAATAACATCTATCCCTTGGTCTGCTATTACATAAGAGATAAGACTAAAAACACC
>JAIOSY010000074.1 GCA_021107375.1 Sulfurimonas sp. | reverse complement strand
TGCCTGGATTAGCATAAAATACATATGAAGTTGAATAATTACTAATCTCAAAATATAGTTTTTTCTCTCCATCATCAATTTTCATGTTAAAATTAGTATCTAAATAACCATAACCATAGCGATAATTTCGTGGAGTATTTCCATCTGTACTAACTGCTGTTGAAAGTTTGTCTATTTTTATAAATCTTTGAACAAGTTTTTCACCCATATAAATATCTAAAACACCATTAGTCCCTGTCCAGTTTTGTATAGAACGACCTATTTTATTTTGTGTTTCTTGTGTACATGCACTAAAGAAAAGTGCTACTGTTATTGTTAAAATTAAAGCTATCTTATTCATCTTTTTTCCTATTTTTTTCTTGCGATTAAAAGAGTAGATATATCCATAGAGAAACTTTTAGTATAAATCATCTCAAAGCCAGCTATCTCCAACTCTTTTTGCATACCTTGAATTGTTACAAAACTCTCTATAGAATCTGGTAAATAAGTATATGCCTCTAAATTTTTAGAGATTGCTGCTCCAACATAAGGTAAAATCTTATGCATATATACATCTCTCATTTTTTTCAGTATATTTTTATTTTCATCTTTCATAAACTCTAAAATAACTACAAGTCCATCTTTTTTTAAAACTCTGTTAAACTCATGAAAAGCTTCTTGTCTCTGGACAACATTTCTAATACCATAAGTTATACTCAATATATCAGCACTTTCATCTTCTAATGGAATCTCTGTAGCTTTTGAGATATGGTAACTAAATTCAGGGAATTTTTTTCTAGCAACATCAACCATTCCGTTTGATGGATCAACACCAACAAGTTCTTGTATATTTACACCTGCTTTATCTGACTGCTTTTTCCAGTAGCCCATCATGTCACCAGTTCCACATGCCACATCTACTATTTTTTCTATAGAATCTTCAGCATAAAATTCAAATGACAAATCACATGCTTTTTTTCTCCATGATATATCTACACCCATACTCATTACACGATTTGCTGTGTCATATGTTGGTGCTATATCATCAAACATACTTACTATTTTTTCTTGTTTTTCCATACTTTATATTTCCCTTTTCATCCACATAATTATATCTTGCTTATCTTTTTGTAAATTTAATATTTCAAACTTATCTTCTATCTTAGAAAAGTTTTCATCTCCACCAAATTTAGGAGCAATATAACACAGATATATATCAACGAACTCTTTTGTGAGTTGATACATATTTGAACCACCCTCTATCATTATATTTTTATAATCTTGGCATGTGGATAAGTTCTCTTCAATCATCACTTTTCGCCCCTCAACTCCAAAAAGAGGTATTGTTTTATCAAACTCTTTTTCTCTTGAAAGTATTAAAATATCTGGTGCTTTTCCATCAACAAGTCTTGCATCTAAAGTTGGTCTATCAACTCGAACTGTATTTCCACCGATAACAAGTAAATCACATACATCTCGCATAGCATGAACATTTTTTCGTGATTCTTTTGAACTTATAGTTCCACCATCAGTAGTTCCATTTAGCCTTTGCGCCCATTTAAAAAATACAAAATTCTTTTTAGTCCACATGCCAAAGGGTGCTAATAAATTATCGCATTCCTCTTTTAAAATATCGTTTTTCACTTCTATTCCACATGCCGTGAGCTTATCATTTCCACATGCCGCATCAGGATTAAAATCTTTTGAGCCAACAAACACTTTTTTTATCCCCAAAGAACTAATCAAATCAGCACAAGATGGCGTTTTTCCTACATGTGAACATGGTTCTAATGTAGTGTAGAGTGAACAATTTTTAAAAAGATTATTATGATTTTTTAAAAGGAAAATGTGTATCTCACTAGATTTACTAAGTTGTAATATTTCAGAGTTATTTGTAAGTTTAAAATATGCAGATTTTAATGCCTCAACCTCGGCATGTGGGTTTCCAGCTTTTTGATGAGCTTCAACTGAAAATATCTCAGAGTTTTCTCCAATCACACAACAACCAACTGCTGGATTTGGATAAGTTAAACCTTGATATTTCCAAGCCTCTTTAAGAGCGAGGCTCATAAAGAAGTTGTTATCGACTACCATTCAAAGTATGTTTTAGCTTTTAATACATCGTTGAATTCTACTTCAACATCTTCTTCTTCAGTTTCAACAAATATTTTAGAACCTTCAACTTTTGTCAAAACTCCTCTTACTTTTTGTTTTTCACCTAAAAGAAGTGATACTCTTTCTCCGATACTCATTGAATACTGAGAAATATTTACTAACTTTCTCTCAATTCCTGGACTTCCAACTTCTAGTCTATAATCACCTGAAACTGGAGGAGTTACATCTAAAAGTGGAGATATAAGGTGCGAAAGTTCAACACAAGCATCAAGAGATACTCCTGCTCTTTTACCATCTTTAATCTCTTTAGAAATCACACTTACACGGTAAATAGTTTCATCATTTTCATTTACAATAGAAGTATCATATAATTCTAAATCAACTGATTTTACAAGTGAATTTATATCGCTTTTTAGTGACATTATTCCTCTCCTCTATCTTTAGCTATTTTTTTAAACAAATCATCAATATTTTGTGCTTGTTTTAGATGTTCATCAAACTCAAATGTGAAAGTTGGACATCTATACCAACCTTGGTCTTTTAAACAATAAGTCTCTACAATAGGACGAGCTTTTCTAAGTAGTTTTAGATAATCTCTTTTTTCTTGTTCTGAGTATTCACTTGGGTCTATAAAAACCTTCGCATCACTTTTACCACGAGAACATTTAATATCAATAATATTTAATTCATGGAGTCTCTTATCATTCATTCCACCAAGGGCTTGGGGGATTAACTCTAAGAGAACTGATTCAGTTCTCTTAATTTTAATTTGTGCTTCAGTCATTTATAGACTAACTTTTTGCTCAACTT
>JAIOSY010000292.1 GCA_021107375.1 Sulfurimonas sp. | reverse complement strand
GAACTAGATGATGAAGTTGAAAGTCTCCAAGAGATGAGTTTGGAAGAAGAGTTAGAACTTGTTGAAGATTCTATCGAAGAAGATTCTGTTGAAGAAGAGTTGGAACTTGAAGAAGAGTTGGCTGATGATTTACAAAGTGAAGAAGTTGAAATTTTAGAAGAGGCGAACTTAAATGACTTAGAAGAAGATTCTGTTGAAGAAGAATTGGAACTTGAAGATGAACTAGAACTTGAAGAAGTTTCAGAAGTTGAATCAGAAGAGATTGATGAAGAGTTGGCAATTGAAGATCAAATTCAAAATGCAGTAAGTGAATTAAGTCAAGAAGATTTAGAAAGTGAAGTTGATGAAGATACACTTTTAGACATAGCAACCATAGAGATAGCTGATATGGATTCTTTAACAAGTCGAGATTTAAAACTTGCGATTGGTGAGGAAGTAGATGAAGTTTCAGAACTTGATGAACTAGAAGAGTTTAATTCAGATGAAATGCAAGAGAAAATAGATGATATTTCAGAAGTAGAATTAAATCAAAATGTAGATATAAAATCAGATAATGATGGTGTAGAATCTCTGAAAAAACTTTTAAAAGCTTTAACAAATGAAGATGTGGCTGCTTCGATGAAAGGTATGAAAATAAATATTAACATTACCTTGGGTGATAACTAATGTATAGAAAAAATGGTGTTGTTTTAGTTCTTTCAGGTCCAAGTGGAGCTGGAAAAAGTTCATTAATTAATAAAATTAACGATTATATTGGTGATTATTATTTTTCCATATCTACAACTACTCGTCCTATTAGGGAAGGGGAAGAAGAGGGTGTTCATTATCACTTTGTAGATGAAGATGAATTTAAAAAAGATATTGAAGCTGATAATTTTTTAGAACATGCGATAGTTCATGGTAATTACTACGGAACTTCTTTAAAGCCTGTTCGCAAAGCTTTATCTGAAGGTAAATTAGTAATTTTTGATATTGATGTTCAAGGGAATACGGCTGTAAACAATCGTCTTGGAGATATTACAACATCTGTATTTATTACTCCTCCCTCATTATCAGAATTAAAAAAGCGATTACAGAATCGTTCAACCGACGAAGATGATGTTATAAATAATCGTCTTAAGATGGCAAAAAGAGAGATACAAAGAATATCTGAGTATGATTATTTAATTATCAATGATGATTTAGATGTAGCAGCAGATGTTTTAAAGCAAATTGCAATAACAGCTAGAATCAAAATTCCAACTGATAAGATTAATGAATTTGTACAAAATTGGGAAGATATAGAACAGTAGTTTAAATATAAACTATTATGATAAGATAATATACAGCAAAGAGTAGATATACTCTCGTAATTTTAATTTAAAACAAGGAAATAAACTATGGGCATGCCTGGTGGAACAGAATTATTAATAATATTAGCGATAGTAGTACTTTTATTTGGTGCTAAAAAAATACCTGAACTTGCAAAAGGTTTTGGTAAAGGTATCAAGAACTTCAAAGAAGAGATGAAAGATGTTGAAGAAGTTGCGAAAGATGAGCCTAAAAAGGTTGAAGGTGCAGATGAAGTTGCATCAACAGAAACTCCAAAAAACACAACTACACAAGCGTAAGTCTTGAAACAACGAGTATCGACGCTTCTGCGTGAAAAATTCGGTTATGAAGTTGTTTTAGAAAAACCAAAAGATCGTTCTTTTGGTCATTTCGCTACTCCGATTGCCTTTTCTTTAGCTAAAGAATTAAGAAAGTCTCCTATGATTATTGCTGAAGAGCTTGCTTCTTCATTTGATGATTCTACAGTTTTTTCTAGTGTTGAGTCTGTAAAAGGTTACTTAAATTTTCGTTTGAGTGAAAACTTTTTAAGTGAATATGCTGATTGGGCTTTAAAAAATCCATTTGATTTTGGCAAACAAGAAAATAAGCAAAAAGTTCTTTTAGAATTTGTTAGTGCGAATCCTACTGGTCCACTTCATATTGGACATGCTCGTGGAGCTGTTTATGGTGACACACTTTATAGACTTGCAAAACATCTTGGTTATGATATCACTGCTGAGTATTATGTAAATGATGCTGGAAATCAGATAGATTTACTTGGACTTTCTATTCAACTTTTTGGTCGTGAAAATATACTTAAAGAGAGTGTTGAATATCCAGAATCTTACTATCGTGGTGATTATCTTGAAGCTTTAGCAAATGGTGCAGTAGAAAAATTTGGTAAAGATATTTTAACAGATGATTTTCGTCAAAAAGAGCTTGCGCTTTGGGCTAAAGATGGAGTTATGGAGATAGTTGTTAATTCTTTAGCTGACTTAAATATCCACTTTGATACTTTTGTAAAAGAGTCGTCACTTTATTCTGACTGGGATAGAGTTATGACTAAGATGGGTGCAAATGATAAAAATGCTATTTATGAGAAAGAGGGCAAGATATGGATAGCTTCTGAAGCTAAAGGGGATGATAACGATAGAGTTGTTGTTCGTGAAGATGGTCGCCCTACTTACCTAGCAGGTGATATTGTTTATCATAACCAAAAATTTGAGCGTGGATATGACCATTACATCAATATTTGGGGAGCTGACCATCATGGTTATATCCCTCGTGTAAATGCAGCAGTTGAGTATCTTGGCTATGATTCAAATAAACTAGAGACTCTTTTATCTCAAATGGTTTCACTTCTTAAAGATGGCGAGCCTTACAAAATGAGTAAAAGAGCTGGTAATGTTATTCTTATGAGTGATATTGTAGATGAGATAGGTGCTGATGCACTTAGATTTATTTTTGCTTCAAAAAAATCTGATACTGCTTTAGAGTTTGATTTAGCTGAGTTTAAAAAACAAGATAGTTCAAACCCTATCTTTTATATTCAATACGCACATGCCAGAATAAACACTATTTTTTCAAAATCAGAAATATCTAAAGAGGATATTTTGGCTTCAAGTCTTAAAGGTCTTGATGAAAATGCAGATAGCTTACTTTTTGATGCACTTTTACTTCCTGAGATCATCGAAGATGCATTTAATTCTCGTCAAGTTCAAAAGCTTACAGATTATCTAAAATCTTTAGCAGCATCTCTTCACAAGTTTTATTATGACTGTAGAATTATTGGAAACAAAGATGAGGCAAAACTACTTTAACTATTTATTGTTGTAGCACTTTCACTTAAAACTGGACTTGGTATCTTAGGTATTGAGGCAGTTGAGCGAATGAGTAGGGAGGAAGAGGTTTAGACTCTTCCTCAACTAAGAACTACAAACCTTATTTTTACCACTGTTTTTTGCTTGATATAGGGCTGTATCAGCTTTGTTAACTGCGGCTTCCACATTTAAATCATTTTTACAATCTACTTGAGAAACTCCTAAACTTAAAGTAAAAGAGAAAACTTTTTGTTTATTACTACTTATACGAATAAGTTCAATTTCTTTTCTTATTTTTTCAGCAAAAGTTATGGCTCCTGCTAAGTTTGTCTCTGGTAAAAGTATTATAAACTCCTCACCACCAAATCTGCAAATAATATCACTCTCTCTTCCTATCTCTTTAAGTTTCGCTGACAATCTTACAAGAACATCATCACCAATCATGTGTCCATAAGTATCATTTATCATTTTAAATGAATCTATGTCCATCATTATAATACTTAAATCATGCCCTTTGCGTTTGGAGATTTTGAGTATATGCTCAGCAGAAGTATTAAAGTATCTTCTATTATAGAGGCTTGTTAAATGATCTGTTATTGCTAAAAGTTTTAATTTTTCTTGAGATTTCTTGATATCTTCTAGTATCTTAATTCTATATGATAAAATAAACCCTAACAATAATGATTCAAGCAGAATACCAATACCAACAGCATGACTAGTTATATAATTAAATTCAATAATACCTTTATAATAGAGTATTGCAATAGCATTAAAAAATATAAAAAACAGATGTCCAATTAAAAAATATTTTGCTAAAGGGTCCTTTTTTCTATAAAATGAAATACTTACAAATAAAGTAATCAAAATCATCAGCCCTGCAAGAGAACTTGAATATTTAAGTGCATTAATAATATCAAATAAGCCATAAAATGCATCTATTGTTATAAGTATTAAGATAAATAATAAAGATTTATGTTCAGTTTTATATTGCTCTTTTGTATTGAAAATAGTCATTAAAAATAAAAGTAAAAAAATTGGCATTAACATTAATGAGATATGAAGTTTGAAAATACTCATTCCATATATTTCAAAAAAAGTAGCTAATAAGCCGTAGGATAGTGCAAGCCAAATTGATGCGGAGAGAAGATACAAGGAGTAGTAAATATTCTCTTTTGTGCGAGAAACTATAAAAATTATAAAATTATAAATTGCTAGTGAGAATAAGATACCAAAGAGAATAGCAATATCATTATTTGTATTTAAAAGCGCTCGTTTGGAATTTTCTTCATCAAAAAGTTGAAGTTTAAACCATTGATGTGTATATGAAACTGTTTTTATATATAATGTTCGGGTTTGATTTTCAGGTAGTATAAATGAAAAAATAGCACTAGTTCCATATATAGTTGATTTAGGAAGTTTTTCATCAAAATCTACTTTTATGCTTTTTATAGTTTTATTCTTTTGTTGTACATAAAACTCAACTAATTTAACATGATAAGCATAAGGGTGATGCAAAAAAAGTTTTTTATCTTTTTTAGATTTATTGGCAATAATTATTTTTGCCCATGTGGTCTTTGCTTTTATGCCCAAAGAGATTTTATTTTTTGAATCTATAAAAGTTTCTTGTGTAACTTCGTTTAAAGGCATTTCACCTGAGTTATCTATGAAATAACTCATGTTGAAATCTTTAATTTTTATATCAGTATCATGCAAAGATATAATTTCTTGAGAAAATAAGAGAGTTGAACAAAAGATAATAACTGATAAAAATATGTTTTTCATTATTCTCACTTAATCAAACTTTCTAATCAAGCCAGTCTGTTTTTTATAGTGATATTATATCATTATACTTGTAAAAGCTAGAGTTAAATATACCTTATCAAACAATACTTTCATCTCTTATCATCTAATAGTTCAGAGTTTTTTAACTCTGGATACAATTCTAAAATCTCTTTACTTGAAGATTTTGAAATCTGGATAAGTATTGGATTTTTACTTTTATCTAACCACTTAACTACTTTTTTTAAATCATCTAGTTTCATAGAAGTACAACCAGCAGTACCTGAATCTTTTGCTTTTTGAACATGTAAAAATATGCAAGAACCTCTTTGACTTATGGCATGTGGGTTATGCTCAACTACTACACCTAACTCATACTGTAAATCATCTCTTTTCATAAACTCAAAGCTTTTTGGCTTATTCTTTGGCATGTGGATTATTTTGTTGTAGTATTTTGATTTACTCTCATCTACACAGATTAGATTTTTATTTGCAGCTATGTATGGCATGTGGGAGTTGTTACTTTTTGGATACCCAAAGATAGATGTTAGTTTAAATATACCACTTGGTGCTTTTTTATCACCCTCATATTTTATGGCATCATCTATTTTTTGAGTTAATGTAATCTCTCCTAAGCCCCAACCAAGCCCATTTTTACCAAGATTTACATTGATGGTATTAATGACTCTTTTACCATCTTCAAAACATTGAAGTTTCGCTTTTGATGTGTTGAAGTTGTTTGCTACAACTAGGACTATTTGTTGCGATGAGTGTAAGAATATTGAAAAACTTAACAAGATTAAGAAACTTTTTATCATAATATATGGTACTATTACTAAAGTATGAAACATATTAAAATTTATGGAAAGAATTATGAGTATTAAAATAAGAAAGGCTATTGTTAATGATGCACCGTTTTTAGCACAAATGATATTGCAAAGTTCAAGAGCTGGAAAAAAAGTTGGAATTTTTGATTTAATTTTTGAAACAGAAAATGATAAAGAGATTTTGACAAAGTTAGAAGCTTTAACACAGACAACAGCAAAAACACATTGTAACTTTAATAATTTTTTGGTTGCTGAATTGGATGGAAAATCTATAGGAACTCTTTGTAGTTATGAGCCTAGAATTGCTACAAAACAAGTGTTTGAAGATGCTTTAAATGAGGTTGGCTGTGGTGAACATATGGCAGAGGCGTTAGAAGTTCTTTACTGTTGTGATTTTGGTTTAAATAACCGTACACTTATGTTTGACTTTATGGAAGAATTAGAAGGTTTTATAGATGTTGGTGTATTAAAAACATTGATGACAAAGTCTCTTTTAACTGCAAGACTTAAAGGTTACAGAATAGCTCAGGCTTTAGTTGAGATAGGTTCACTTGAAACACTTTTATTTTATAAAAAACTTGGATTTAAAGTTGTAGATGAAAAAGAGTGTGATCTTTATAAAGAAAAATTTGGACGAGCAGGTCTTGTTCTTTTGGCAATAGAGTTTTAGGATAAGTAAATAGAACTCTCTTGGCTCTCACTTTTACCCTCTCTCCTTGCAATTGCTTTTGCACTTTACACACGAAATGTACTTTTATCACTTTTTAGTGGAACTCTTTTGGGAGTCTTTGTATTAAATGATTTTAATATAGTTTTATCTTTTGAGGCTACATACGAACTTTTTATATCACTTTTAACTGAACTTTGGATACTAAAAACTTTAGGTTTTGCAATCCTTGTTGGTAGTGTTATGGCTTTGGTTGAGAAGTCTGGTGGTATAGATGGTTTTGTGAAATTTATGGTTGATAAAAAATCTTTTATTGCCTCTGAGCGTTCATCTTTAATGTTAAGTTATGCGATTGGAGTATTTATTTTTATTGAATCCTCTATAACTGCTTTAATATCTGGAGCAGTTGGAAAACCACTTTGTGATAAATACAAGGTTCCATATGCCAAGTTAGCTTTTGTTTGTGACTCAACTTCAGCACCTATTAGTTCCTTAATAGTTTTAAATGGTTGGGGTGCTTTACTTCTTGGTTTAATCTCAACACAAATCTCACTAGGGATGATAGAGGGAGATAGTGTTAATATCCTTATAGATGCTGTTATGTATAATTTTTATGCGATAAGTGCTTTAGTTGTTACATTTGTTTTTGTATATTTTAGTGTAGATATTGGTGCTATGAAAAATGCAAAATATATCCAAAGTGTTGATACCATAAAGAGGTCTAAATCTTCAAGTATGTACTATATGATACTCCCAATATTT
>JAIOSY010000230.1 GCA_021107375.1 Sulfurimonas sp. | reverse complement strand
TTATCTCCTCTTCTAACTCTCCTGTGATTGATACCCTCATAGTATCACCAATTCCATCAAGGATTAATGCACCAAGTCCTATAGAACTTTTTACAGTTGCGTGAAAAAGTGTTCCAGCTTCTGTAACTCCGAGGTGAAAAGGGTATTTATTTTTAGGTCTTAACATTCTGTAGGCATCTACAGTTCTTATAACATCGCTAGCTTTTAGAGAGATTTTAATATTATCAAATCCTAAATCTTCAAGGTATTTGATATTGTATTCTGCAGAAGCTACCATCGCTTCAGCAGTTTGTCCGTATCTGTTTTAAAATTCTTTTTCTAGTGAACCTGCATTTACACCGATTCGTATTGGGATATTTCGTTGTTGACAAGCTTTTACAACCTCTGCAACTTTTTGTTTTGAGCCAATATTCCCAGGGTTAATTCTTATACAATCAACAGACTCAGCAGCGATAAGTGCTAGTTTATGGTTGAAGTGAATATCTGCGACAAGAGGTAACTCTATCTGCTCTTTAATACTTTTAAGTGCAAGAGCATCTTCCATATCTGGAACGGCACAACGAACTATGTCACAACCTGCAAAATGGAGTCTTTTTATCTGAGCAACTGTTGCTTCAACATCGTGTGTATTTGTGTATGTCATAGACTGAGTGCTTATTGGTGAGTCTCCACCAACTGCTACATCGCCGACGAATATTTTTTTAGTATAAATTCTTTGTATCATAAAATGATTTTAGCTTATTTGGGATAAAAAAGTGCTTTGGTGATTAAGTTAAGTAAGTATTCCACATGCCATAGCATGTGGAATAAGGTTGAAAAAGTAGTTTTAGAATTTGAAAGTTAAGTTTGTATAAACATATCTTCCTGGTTCATTTAGAAGTGTTACACTACCACCAGAAACAAGTACTAAATCAGCGTAAGTATTACTTACTGCATAAGTTTCATCAAATACATTGTTCACACCTAGAGTGAAATCAAAGCTTTTATTGATTGCTTGTTTAACTTTTAGGTTAAGTATTGCCCATGAATCAATTTCTTGCTCACCATTTTCTTCATCAACATCATCCCATTTACTAGACGCCTGAATATCAGCAGTAAAAATAGAATCATTCATATATTCATAATTTAGAGCAATATTTCCTCTTAATGGAGATATGTCTGCTAAATCTTTATCGTCTTGATTTGTTGTTTGTGTATCTTTTTCACCTTTTTTATATGATGCACCCATATCTATAGTGATATCATCAGTTGCAAAGTATGAAGCACTTAGTTCAGCACCATATATAGTTGCATCAATATTTTCAAATCTATAGTTAGCAAGATCTTTATTATAATAAATGAAGTCTTTTAAATCTGAATAGAAGGCTTTAATTTTCATACTAAACATATCATAAGATGCTTCATATCCTAAATCTATTTCTCTATTTGTTGTTTGATCTAAATCTGGTGAACCGATTACAGCAGGTCCTTTATCATAGTAGTAAAGTTCTCTTGCATCTGGAACACGAGAAGCTTGACCAAAACCTAAAAAGATTTTGTTTGATTTATCTATGTTATAAGTAGTCATTAGGTTAAAGTTAAAAGCAGTATAGTCATTTGATTTTTGAGTTCCTGCAGGGTCTATATCTGTAGAATCATATCTAGCTCCAGCTATAAAATCAAAGTTACCAAAAGATTTCTCTAATTTTGTAAAAATTGCTATATTTTCAGTTTCAACATCATTTAAACTTTTTTTACCATCAAAGTTATTACCAGTTTCTGTATAATAAGCTCCATCCCAAGTTCTTTTACTTCCATCAAGACCTACTAAAATTTTATGACCGTTAATTTCAAAGTTATTTTTTAGTTTAAGTCCTTGCATTGTTGTTGTTAGATGGTGAGTTACTGTTCCGTTTCCTGCATGTAGGCTTGCTTTTCTAAATGCATTATCCATTGGGTGATTAACATCAGAGTAGTAGTACTCTAAGTTTATGTTTGTGTATATATCAGTGATATTATTAATATTATAGGCTACACTATAAATATTAGAATCATCAAATACTGCATCCATTGGTGTATTTGGATATAAAATACCGTCACTTTCATTTCTTGTATAGCTTAAACGAAGCTCTTGATCATCTGTAACAGTTACAAATGCTTTAGCCATAAGACTTCTTTTTTTATATGATTGTACATCTTCATATTCTGGTAAGTAATGTTTAGTTGCATCAGCACCACTCGCAGCTTGTTCGCTCATTGTATTGCCGTCACCATCTTTGTATTGGTCACTTGTTTCTTGAGAACCACTAATTAGAACACGAACTCTATCATTTCCACCACTTGCTGTAGCTCCAAATTTTTTGTATCCCCAGCTACCAAAACCTAGATTTACTTCACCAGTAAAATCTTTTGAAGGTTTTTTAGTTTTGATTTTTATACCACCACTCATAGTTCCAAATGTTTCAACATCATAAGGACCTTCGATAACTTCAACTTCTGAAATTTGTGAAGCTAATACATGAGAAACTGGAGGATCCATTCTATTTGGACAAGCACCACATGTTTTAGTTCCATCTACTTCAACAGAGATATTATCTCTTTTTTGTCCACGGATGTAGATGTCGTTCGCAATACCACTACGACGAATCATATCTATACTTGGAACTTTTGTACTAAGAGCCTCAGATAAATCTGCTGAAACTTGAGCATTTGCTGCTACTTCTGTTATAACAGTTGATTCAACACCGATTGTATCAAGTTGTACTTCAGCAGCATACAGTGATGCTACAGCTACTAAAGATAATGGAATAATTCTTTTCATATAATTTACCTTAAATTTAAATATTACAATATAATATAAAAAAAAGTGTTACAAAAGTATTAACTATTCATTAACTTTTAGATAAAATTGCATTATGAGTAAAATAGAAAAAGTAAAAAGAATGTTTTTAATAGCCTTAGGTTTTGGTTTGGCAACTTACCTTATAATGAGTGGAACAGCGATGTTAAATCAAGATAGTAACACCACTAGCGAAGTTCATAGTGACACAATGAAGTGAGCCGTGTTGTTTTATAAGAGTTGAGCAATTAATTGGGATTATATCTTTATCTTTAAAAGTTTGTTTAAAAATTTGTATCGCTTTTTCATCTTCACTAACTCCATAAGTTGGAACTAAAATAGCACCGTTTACAAAAAGAAAGTTTGCATAAGTTGCTGGTAGTCTTTCATCTTCTTTATATATGGCATGTGGGAGTGGTAATTTTATGAGGGAAAAATTATGTTTTATAGCGATTGCTTGAAGCTCTTTTTCCATAAGTTTTAACTCTTTGTAGTGTTCATCTTTTTCATCCTCACATCTCACATACATAATAGTTTTCTCATCTATAAATCTCACAAGAGTATCTATATGAGAGTCAGTATCATCCCCAGCTAAATATCCATGCTCAAGGTATAAAATCTCAGTTGCACCAAGAGTTTCGTTTAGTTTTTTCGTTATCTCGATAGAATTTAAGTTTGGGTTTCGGTTTGGATTAAGTTGGCATGTGGAAGTTGTTAAAATAACTCCTGCTCCACTACTCTCAACTGCACCACCCTCAAGAACAAAGTCCACATGCCAAAGTTTTTTTGAGTAATGATTTTTTATAGCCTGACTCATTTTATTGTCTTTCTTTGATTCAAACTTATCCCCCCAAGCATTAAAGGAAAAATCTAGTAGTTTTATCTCGTCATTTTCTTTTATAGATAAAGCAGAACAGTCTCTAGCCCAAGTGTCATTTGTCTCATACTCCACAAAGAAAAGGTTTTTATTTGGCTTAAATCTGCTTTTAACATTTTCTAAATCTGCACAAATAACTAAACATTTTTGATACTTAATGATTGCATTTATTATATTTATAAAAGTTTTTTCTGCCTCATCTAAATACTCAGCCCAATCTGTCTTGGCATGTGGGAATATGATTTGTGTAAAACTTTGCTCTTCAAACT
>JAIOSY010000233.1 GCA_021107375.1 Sulfurimonas sp. | reverse complement strand
TGTTTAAATATGAACTTGTTGATAGAGTGTCAAATATCTTGAAGGTTATTTTTAAAATAGAGAATGGTATTTTTGTATTAGATGATGAACTTAAAAGTGAAATTACAGGAAAAGGTACAAGTCAAAATGAGTTTGATAGAATTATTAGGCATCTAAAAAAAGTATCTGATAATCTTCAACCAGTTATGTTTAATGTAGTTCAACAATCTAAAGTTATTACATATAATGCATCTTTTGCAACAGTTAAAGTTAATCAAACTCATAATTTAGCAGCAAGACAAGTTGATGTTGTAAGCTCATCAATAAAATCTATAGATAGTGTTAATCAAAGTAGTGAAGTATTAAAAGATAAAATGAATGTTTTAAAAAATGATTCTCAAAATACAATAGTAAGTGTACAAGATGGTAAAAAAGTATTAAACTCAAATATAAAAAGTACAAATGATGCTTACAGCTCAATGGAGATTACAGATGAGTCTATAGATGGGCTTAAAGCTCTTTCAGAAGAGATATCTAATACAATTAATTCAATATCAGAGATAGCAGATCAAACAAACCTACTTGCTCTAAATGCTGCTATTGAAGCTGCTCGTGCAGGTGAACATGGACGAGGTTTTGCTGTTGTTGCTGATGAGGTTAGAAAACTTGCAGAAAAATCACAAGATAGTGCTAATGTAATTAAGGGTGTTATTAGTAATATAGAACAAGCAATCTCTAAAGTAACTCAAGATGCAAATTCTACTAAAGTAATTTTTGAAGAGCTTAAAGTTAAAACAGAAGATTTAGAAAATAATTTTGTATTTATTGAAAATACATTAAGCACTACTATAAACTCTATAAATGAATTTCAAAGTGAATTTTCTAATCAAACTGACGAATTATTAGTTGTAAATAAGTCACTTTTAGATGTTAATGAACAATCTCAAATTACATATAAAAATTCTGAAATTTTAGATTCTATTATACTAGAGATAATGGAACAAAGTAGTAATCTTAAGAGTTTAAGTGATGGTTTTGAAGTTATTTTAAATAATAGAGAGGCTACAAGAACTATAATATCTCCACCTGTTAAGTGTATTATAGATGTAGATGGATCTAAAGAAGATTGTTACCTTTTTGATAATAGTGAAAGTGGTATCTCATTTTACTTTGTGGAAGAGAGAGTAAAAGCTAACGCATTACAAGATAAGCTTATTAATTTAATTCCTAGTGTTGATGGGTATAGTGAAATAGCACAAACAAATTATAAAGTAGTTTATATTATTGAACAGAGTGCTGGTAGATGGTTTTGTGGAGCTTCAAAAGCTTAAACAAAACTCTTTGTTCCACCTTTGTCATACATATCTTTATATCTAAAAGTGATTAGATTTTGCATTATTGCGAATAAAACCATAAAGTTTAGGAAGCTACTTCCACCATAACTAAACATTGGTAGTGGTACTCCAACAACTGGTGCATATCCTATTGTCATAGAGATATTTACACCCATGTAGATAAAAATCATAAATGATATTGCAATTGTTACAACTTTTATATAGTAGTCATTATTAAAAATACTGAGACTTAATAGATGTAGGATTAGCATTATATATATAAGTATAATTGCTAAAGCACCTAAAAATCCACTTCTTTCAACGATAAAGGCAAAAATGAAATCACTTGTTGCAATAGGGAGAAATTTCATTTGTGTTTGAGTTGCTTCATCTTTAGATTTTCCAGTCCATCCACCAGAACCGATAGCAATAATTGATTGTTGAACATGATATGATGGCTTTTCACTTAAAAAATCTTTGATTCTAACTTTTTGATAGTCGTGAAGAGCATATTCATAAACTATAGGTGATAAAAGTAATATTACCCCAATAATTGTTGCCCATATTTTCCAATAAACTCCAATGAAAAATAGAACTCCATAACCAATTAGAAGTAAAACAAGAGCAGTTCCCAAATCGGGTTCTTTTGCTATTAAAATAAATGGCAGTAGTATATAAAAGCTAAGTTTCAAAAAATCTTTTATTCTATATCCATTAATATCTGGTGGATTTCTATGTATTAGGTATGCAAGCATTAGGATAAGAGCTGGTTTTACAAACTCTGATGGTTGAATGGTTGCATTTACAAATGGTAGTTCTATCCATCTTTGAGCACCTAGTCTTGCATGTCCAAAAAATTCAACTGCTAAAAGAAGAGCTATATTTATCCAGTAAACCAAAGGTATTAACCAACTCATTCGTCTAATTGGTAGTAAAAAAACAAAGAAAAATACTAAAATAGAGATACCAACATAGGCAGTTTGTTTCTCAGCAAGAGCAGGTACAGCTTCTCCAATTAGCCAATTTGAAGTCCATACTAAAGGAATAATCAAAATTATGGAAAAAAAGTCAAATTGTGCTAAAATACGCTTATCAAATCTCCACAAAGAATTAACTCCAAATTTTTTAGAAATTGTAGCATAAAGCATAAAAGGTATAGATAATGAATGAAGTAAAAAATTATATAAGTGAAAAAGTAGAAAGGTTAGATACATTTTTAACCTCACAAATAGGTCAGACTCGTTCTCAAATAGCACACTTAATAAAACAAGATTGTGTTTTTGTAGTTGATAAAAAAGTGACTCGTCCAGGTGTAAAACTAAAAATAAACCAATCAGTTAGAGTGAAATTCACACATGCCAAGAAAGAGGCAGCACTAGATGTTGATTTTGATGTTGAGATTCTTTATGAAGATGATGATGTTTTAGTTATAAATAAACCAAGTGGTGTTACAGTTCACCCAGCTCCAAGTGTAAAAGAGGCTACTTTGGTTGATTGGCTTAAACATAAAGGTATAAGACTCTCAACTATTAGTGGCGAAGAGAGACATGGGATAGTTCACAGACTTGATAAAGGTACTAGTGGGACAATGGTTGTTGCCAAAAATAATGAAGCTCATGAGTTTTTATCACAGCAACTTCAAGATAAAAGTATGGGAAGATATTATGTTGCTGTTTTAACACCAGCATTAAAAGAAGATGTAACAACAATTGAGTGTAACATTGGAAGAAGTCAACATAATCGTTTAAAAATGGCATCAGTAGAAACTGGAAAATATGCAAAAACTCAGTTTGCATCTCTTCTCCCATCAGATGATGAAACTACGCAAC
>JAIOSY010000210.1 GCA_021107375.1 Sulfurimonas sp. | reverse complement strand
TTGCTTTTCAAGAGGGGCGACTTCTTCCTTGGAAAAATGTTATTGATAACATCGCTCTTGGGCTTTTAGCAAAAGGTGAAAAAACATCTATCGCAATAGAAAAATCAAAAAAAATCGCTCTTAGATTTGGTTTAGAAGAGAATGATTTTGATAAATTTCCAAAAGATTTAAGTGGTGGAATGAGACAAAGAGTTAGTTTTGCTAGAGCCTTAGTAGTTGAACCATCATTACTTTTCCTTGATGAGCCATTTTCAGCTCTTGATATTGGACTAAAAAAAGAGCTTCAAACTGTTTTGATAGAGATGATTCAAAACAAAGAGATAAGCATACTTTTTATTACACATGACTTGATGGAAGCTATACGACTAAGTGATGAAATTTTACTTCTTAAAGCTGACCCAGGGCATATTGTAAAAAAATTCAACTACTCACTACCTCAACATGAGAGAGATGATAAATTCGTTTATGGCGAGAGTGCAAAAATATTACAAGATGCAGAGATTATAGATACATTTGAATTGGAGTTAAAATAATGAGTGATAACAACAGAGAAAATAGTAACCACGCAAACAATCATTATCTATATTATCCAGATGAAAAAGATGTACCAACATACCTAGCTTACGGATTTCGTCCTATATTTTTACTTCTTCCTCCATATATAGTTATATCTATGATTTTATGGGCTTTAGTTTGGAGTGGATATTTAAACATCCCTTTTATGAATGATACTCTTACTTGGCATGTGTATGAGATGCTTTTTGGAATCTTAACAGCAGGTGTTTTAGCCTTTTTAACAACAGGATTACCTGAACTTTTCCCTGGTATGGTTCCCTTTATAGGAAAAAGACTTAAATATATTATGATTTTATGGATAGCTGGTCGCGTTAGTTTTTGGTTTATAGATATAACGGGAGTTTATTTAACTGCTATTTTAAATCTAGCAATGCTTGGATGGTTAATCTGGTTTGCAAAAGATGTTGTTTTAGATAAACTTCAAAGACACTCCTCGTTAGGTTATATTTTAGTTGTTATTTTTGGTCTTGAAGTTTGGTTTTTTGCCTCAGTTTCTGGTCATGCAGTACTCCATCTATGGATATTTTAAAAATTTCTCTAGGTGCTATTGTAGTTCTAATTTTACTTGCTATGAGAAGAGTAAATATGGAATCAGTAAATGAGTTGATGGAAGATAAAGATATTGATGATATTTATATAGCTCGTCCACCTACAACAAACTTAGCGATTTTCACTGTTATACTTTTTACTATAGTAGAGTTTTTATACCCTGAGAATTCAACTTTAGGTTGGTTGGGATTCGCAGCTGGTGCAGCTATTTTAGGGATTACAAGTGATTATAAACTAAAAGATGAATTTATTTTAAATCAACCTTTCGTTCTTTACTATGCTTCTATATTTGTTATGCTAAGTATTGGATATACACTTATCGGATGGGATTTATTAAACGATGATATATATGGTATAAATCACTTTAGACATTTTATTACAACTGGTGGTATTGGACTTGCATATATGATGGTTATTATTACTATCGGTTGGATACACACGGGAAGAAATTTAACATCAAATATTTATACGCATTTAATGGTAATTTTAATAATAGTAGCTACTTTTATGAGAGGTTTAATTCCATTTTTTGAAGAGTATTCAAGCGAGTTATACCTATGGTCTGCGATAGTTTGGACTATTCCATTCTTACTATATATGAAAGTATTTTACAGATTTTTAGTAACACCTAGAGCAGATGGAATACAAGGGTAATTTACAATGGGAGACAAGGGAAATAAATCCCTTGACTATGTTAATTTAACATAGGTGCAAAAATGCACATAAGCAGTATTACTAAGACAAGCTTATTCATAAAATCTCCCTTATTTGTTTTAGGAGGGCAAAAAAAAAGGTTAGAGGGTAATTAATCCTCTAACCTTCAAAAGCTTTTTACCGCTCCATAAAACAAATAAGTAGTCCTAGTAGTTGAAAGTATAACATAATTTCTAAATGTTATACTTAAAATTATTTCCTCAACATCTCCGCAACTTCCTTAGCATGATAAGAGATAATTATATTAGCTCCTGCTCTTTTAAAAGCAACCATAGTCTCCATCACAACTCTGTCATAATCGATTAAGTTATTCATCCCTGCCATTTTTAACATCGCATATTCACCACTTACATTATAAACTGCCATTGGAAGTGAAGTGTTGTCTTTTATCTCTCTTACAATATCAAGATAAGCTAAAGCTGGTTTTACCATTAAAATATCAGCACCTTGAGCCTCATCAGAGATAGATTCTGCTATCGCTTCTCTACGATTTGCTGGATCCATTTGGTATGAGGCACGGTCTCCAAAACTTGGAGTTGATTCTGCAACATCTCTAAATGGTCCATAGTAACCTGATGAAAATTTAGTTGAATATGCCATGATAGGTAAGTTCTCAAATCCTGCCTCATCAAGAGAAGTTCTTAAAGTTTGGATAATCCCATCCATCATCCCAGATGGTGCTATCATATCTGCTCCAGCTTTTGCATGGAGAACAGCTTGTTGTCCTGAGATTTTTAAAGTTGCATCATTATTTACAGTCTCATTTACCTCATCAATAATTCCACAATGCCCATGGTCTGTATATTCACAAAAACATAAGTCAGTTACTACAAACATATCTGGATGAGCCTCTTTTATCGCTCTAATTGAAGATGCGATAATTCCATGTTCACATAAAGAATCACTACCAATAGAATCTTTTACATCAGGAATTCCAAAAAGGATGATAGAGTAAATCCCTAAATCTTTTAAAACCTCACACTCTTTTAAAACCTCATCTATGCTCATCTGAAAAACATCAGGCATTGAGGAAACTTCTGTTTTAATCCCTTCACCTGAGCGGATAAATAGTGGATAGATAAAATCATCTACACTTACATGAGTTTCACGAACTAATGCACGAAGATGTGGATTTAAACGGGTTCTACGAAATCTTTGAAACATGATTAACCTTTTTGATTGATTGATTTGCTATAATAATATTTAGAAAATATTTTACCATTTTAAAGATTAATTAATGAACATAGAAATATCACAAATAGCAAACTTGCCATCAAGATTTGGTAACTTCAAAGTAAAAGCTTTTAAAGAACCATGTGAAAATGGGTGTAAAGAGCATTTAGTAATTTATAAAGAAAAGTTAGACGAGATTCCTATTGTTAGGGTTCATTCAGAGTGTTTAACAGGTGATGCTATCGGTAGTTTAAAATGTGATTGTCGTGACCAACTAGAATATGCACTTAAATTAGTCGAAGAGACTAATGGGATGGTTATCTACCTAAGACAAGAGGTTAGAAACATAGGGCTTTTAAACAAAATAAATGCCTATGCTCTTCAAGATAAGGGTTTAAATACAGTCGAAGCAAACCATCAACTCGGCTTTGCAGCAGATGAAAGAACTTATGAAATGGTTACTTATATACTTCATCATTTTAAAATCTCAAAAATAAAACTACTTACAAATAATCCTGATAAAATCAATTCTATAAGTGATATTGAGATTGTACAAAGAGTTCCCATTATTATGGAATCAAACAAGCATAACAAAGGTTACTTAGCTACAAAAAAAGCTCAGATGGGACATCTGCTAGATGAATAACTTCACATGCCAATAGATACTAAAACTGATGATTTGCAAACTGCAATAGATAAACTAAAAGCTAGAGAAGATAGCTTTAGACAACTTGAAAATATTTCTAAACTAGGAAGTTGGGAGATTAATCTAAAAACCAATAAAGCTATCTGGTCTGATCAAAGTTTTAAAATTTATGGTCTTGATAAAGCCTCAACAGAACCTAGTCTTGAACTTTTTATATCACATTTAGTGCCCCAAGATATACCTCGAGCTCAAACTATTTTAGCAGATGCTATAAAAAATGGTAAAGTTACAACATTTCAATCAAAAATAAAAAGAGCAGACGGTAAAATAATCGACATTTTAGTCAATGGTCAAGTTGTTTATGATGAACAACAAATTCCAAGTAAACTTATAGGTACAACTCAAGATATAACCCAACAAGTCAATAATGAAAAGCTACTAAAACAACAAGCCAAAGAACTTATTCATCAAGCAAATCACGATACCCTAACAAACTTACCAAACAGAATGCTTTTTCAAGATAAATTAACTCAAATGATAAACTACTCTACAAGGCATAATGAAAAGTTTGCTCTTCTTTTTCTTGACTTAGACCAATTTAAAAAGATAAATGATTCACTTGGTCACCATGTAGGGGATAATATTCTAATTAAGACAGCTTCAAGATTAAAAATGGCACTTAGAGAAGAGGATATTCTAGCACGACTTGGGGGTGATGAGTTTACTATAATACTAAGAGATATAAAAAACATCCAAAGTGCTTCAACAGTTGCTCAAAAAATCATTGATATTATGAAAGAACCAATAAAATCAAATGGACATTCCCTCTTTGTTTCTTCTAGTATCGGGATTAGCATATTTCCAGATGATGCTATTACAAAAGATAACCTTATAAAATACGCTGATTCTGCTATGTACAAAGCCAAGGATGAGGGTAGAAATAATTTTCAATTTTATTCAGCAGATATGACAACTCAAGCTTTTGAGCGAGTTGTTATGGAGAGTAGTTTAAAAATTGCTATAAAAGAGGAGCAATTTGTTGTATATTTTCAACCACAATATAATGCTATTAGTAAAACAATTACTGGCATGGAAGCACTTGTTAGGTGGCAACATCCTCAGATTGGTTTGGTTCTTCCTGCAAAATTTCTACCTATTGCTGAAGAGAGTGGTTTAATTGTCGAAATAGATCGTATAGTTATGAAAAAAGCTATGCAACAGTTTTCAAAATGGTATCAAGATGGCTACAACCCTGGTAGACTAGCTCTAAATCTATCAATGAAACAACTAAATGAAGCTGATTTCATATCTACCCTTTCAAATCTTATGAAATCTATAAACTTTCAAGCAAAATGGCTTGAATTAGAAGTTACAGAGAGTCAAGTGATGAATAATCCTGATGCTTCCATAAAAAAACTTAAAGAGATTAGTAAAGTTGGTATAGAGGTAGCTATTGATGATTTTGGAACAGGTTACTCATCTTTAGCATATCTTAAAAAACTACCACTTGATAAACTAAAAATAGATAGAAGTTTCGTAAAAGATATTCCTCAAGATGAAGATGATATAGCTATAACCAAAGCGATCATAGCACTTGGAAAAAGTTTAAATTTAAAACTTATTGCTGAGGGTGTTGAGACACAAGAACAAAAAGATTTTCTTGTAGAAAATGGTTGTAAGAACATACAAGGTTATCTATACTCAAGACCAATACCTGCTGAAGATATAACACTATTGTTACACACTTAAGCATTAAATAAAAAAATATTAAAAGGATTTCAGTGGATTTAAAAAATACTCTTAGAGCTGATAACATAGAGTTACCAGATAATTTTTTTTACAATATACAAAAATATAAAGAACATCTCTTCAAATGGAATAAAATCCATAACCTAACTGGTGCAAAAGATGAAAACACTCTAAATCATTTTATATATGATGCGGTTTTTCCAGTTAGTTTTTTACCAAAATATAAAAATCTTTTAGATATAGGAACAGGTGCTGGTTTTCCAGGTATGATTTTAGCACTAGCACTTCCTGATACTCAGGTTACCTTAGTTGAACCTCTTGTTAAAAGAGCAAGCTTTTTACAGTTTGTAAAAGCAGATTTAGAACTTGATAATGTACGAGTTGTAAAAAAAAGAGTTGAAGATATGGATAGTGAAATATTTTCCCTTATAACTTCAAGAGCTGTAACTGATACAAAAATGCTTCTAAAACTTAGTGAAAATTTTCGCAATGAAAATTCTACTCTTCTTTTTTACAAAGGGGAAAAAGTTTTTGATGAGATTGATGAAGATATGCCACACAAAATCATACAAACAAAAAACAGACATTACTTACTTCTAGGAGAGAACTTATGATATTAAAAGTCTTACTTGTTATTGTTGTTATAGCAGTTGTATATTTTATGTTTATAAAAAAGAAACCACTAAAAAACTCAGCTAATAAAAAACATAAAAAAAGTGAAGAGCCACAGGTGAATGATATGGTGGAGTGTTGTGCATGTGGAACATATACAGAACTCCAAGAAGCGATATTAAGCAACAATAAATACTACTGTAGTGAAGAATGTGTAGGTAAAGCATAATGTTAATTTTCGGACATAGATTTATACCGAGTAACTCTTTTTACCATGTATCTGACATAGATAACATAACAAATACTCCACCATCTTCTATTATCCATATAGAATTTAAGGAAGAAAATTTAGACATTATCTCACATGCCAAGATAAACCAGATAAACACTTCAATCTATGTTAAAAATATAAGAGAAGTTATTTATGCCTCAAATCTTGGAGCAT
>JAIOSY010000017.1 GCA_021107375.1 Sulfurimonas sp. | reverse complement strand
TTACCTATAGTTCATTATACTATTTATTTTATAAAAATGGGTGTAATCTTATTTCTGTTATCTCAGAACTAGCACCTAGTCGCATTGGTGGACCCCAAAAACCTGTACCTTTGTTTACATATATTTGTAAATTTTTGTTGTGTTGATGAAGTCCACTTATATATGGTTGTTGAAGTTTTACCAAAAATCTAAATGGATATAATTGTCCACCATGAGTATGACCACTTAAGAATAAATCCACACCATCAGTTATCTCTTCTATATATCTTGGTTGATGAGCTAGAAGTATTGTTGGTGCATCTTTTTTATCTTTTAAAGCTTTTTGTATATCTGGCATGTGTGAATTAACTCTATATCCAAAAACATCATAAACACCTACGAGATTAAAACCTTCATTTTTTTCACCTATATAAAGATTCTCATTTTCAAGAACTCTAATACCAATCGATTTTACTTTTTTAATTATTTTCTCAATATTATGAAAATATTCATGATTTCCTACTATAAAGTAAGTTCCATATTTAGAGTTTAAACCTCTTAAAGTATTAACAGCATCTTGAGCTCTTGATATATCAATATCAACCAAATCACCGGTGATAACAACTAAGTCAGGATTTAAATCATTTACTCGTCTAACTATATCATCCATAAAACTTTTATCTATAAGACCACCAATATGAATATCACTAAGTTGTATAATTTTATATGACTTTTTAAGATTTTTTATCTTTATATCTACTTTTTCAAGCTTAACAAACCTAGCTTCATATATAGACCTAGCACTTAAAGATGTAGCTATCAACAAAGATGAAATATCTAAAGATTTTTTAAAAAACCCTCTTCTTGAATCAGAGATGGGAACTTTTGTTAAAACAACTCGAGAAATATCATAAATAATTGCTGTACAAAAGAGTAAAAAAAGTAAGCCGATAGGGATAGAAAAAAGAAAATAAAGCCAGTTTGGAATATCGAGATAATATCTACCAAGCATATAACCGATAATACCAAAGAAGTTAACAATCAAAAATATACGAAGATATACTTTAGTTTTATCTTTAATATCTAGCTTTTTAATTAACCTTTTAGATATATACATATTTAGTAAAATAAAAACACCTAAAAAGGCGATAAAAAATAATATCGGGTTCATATTTTATCTATTATCTTTCTCATCCCCTTAAAAATAAGAGTTTCATCAATCTTGGCATGTGGAAATATTGCATTTAACTTATTAGCATCACCACCCGTTAAGTATATATCTCTGGCATGTGAAATAACTTCACTATAAAGTATTTTAAGATAGCCATAGCTTATGGCATCTTGTGAATTTTTTGGTAATTTACTTAAATCTAAATCATAATTAAATTGATAATCTAAAGCAGATGAGATAGTTTTGTATGTTTGACTCATAGCCTTAGTTCCAGGATAGATAAACCCACCTTGAAAAACACCATTTTCAACTACATCAACAGTTATAGCACTTCCAGCATCAACAATCACACCATCGCTTATAGCTTCACATGCCACAATTCTATCTATTCCCATTGTATCGTAGTAAAAACTCATATCCATATGCCGAGACAAGTCTATCCAGTTTGCTAAAGTATCTAAAATCTTCTTGGCATGTGGATTTACACAAATATAATAAACCCTCTCAGTTATGGCATGTGGATTAAAGGTTTTTACACTCTGTTTATAATCTCTATCTCCATCAAGGAAATGGTAAGAGGTATTACCCACATCACAAAGAATCATTACTGAATTTTCCATCCAGATTGTTTAAATGCTTCTTTAGCTTTTGAACATAATGGTGCATCTATAAAAATAACTTTATGTTTAAAATTATGGTCACATAAAATAGTCAGTTTCCCATAAATCTCTTGAAATTTATGTACATCTTTCATCAACAATCTACTCTTTTGACTAACAGCAAAAATAGCCCAAAAATAGCCACTAATATCAGTTGCTTTATAGATTCGTATCTTATTTCTAATCCCTAACTCTTTTGGAGTTATCTCTTGCATTTTTTTATAAATTTTCCCTTTTGAACGAAGAGAATCAACTACCATTTGCATATCTATATTAAGTCCTTATTTAAAATCATACTCTAACTCTATCTTCTAATGCTCTTGTTAATGAGAGCAAATCAATATTTTCTAAACTAACACCAGTTGGAACACCCTGTGCAATTTTTGAAAAGCTTATATCAAAACCACTAAGCTTATCTTCTATATATAAGATTACAGCATCATTTGCGATTGATGGAGTGATAGCAAAAACTATTTCACTCACGCCACTATTAACAATCTCTAATAACTGAGATACAGTATATTCATCTAATGCATCTAAAACAAAATACTTCCCATCAAACAAACCATTTTCTTCTAAAAGCAATATATCTTTAGCATTCTCAACTATACAAAGCAGTGTGTCATCTCGTCTCTCATCTGTACAAATAAAACAAAGTTCATCCTCACTCATTCCACCACAACAACTACATTTTTTTAAAGTTCCAAGGGCATCTTCAATCGCATTTGAGATTTTCATCCCCACAAAACTATCATTCATAACCATAAAATAAGCCAAGCGAGTAGCTGATTTTTTACCAATAGTTGGTAACTCTTGAAGTGCATCTACAAGACGATTAAATTTATCTAAAGAGTTATTCATATCTTAGATTCTTCTTTATTTTTTGGAAGTAATATCCAAAGTTTTAGTGGGGATTTCAACTCACCTGCTATATTCATTGCATCTTTGCCATAACCTAAAAACATATCAGCCCTAACTGCACCCTTTATCGCTCCACCAGTATCCTGAGCCAACACTATTTTACTAACATTTTCATCTTTTATATCAGCATTTAAATACAACATACTTCCAAGTGGAATATAGCGTCTATCGACTGCAATTGAACGCATAGGAGTTAAGCAAAGCCCAAGCGAACCAGAAGCTGGTTTTTTTCTTTGTTTGAAATATACTACCGATTTATTATAGTTTAAAACCTCATTCACTCTCAAAGGATTTCTATCTAACCAAGCTCGGATAGTTTGAAGTGAAACCTCTTCTAATTCTAAAGCACCAATTTTTACAAGATATTTTCCAATCGCTCTGTATTTATGCCCATTTTGATTACCATAACCTATAAAGATTGTTTTTGAATCTCTTAGAGTAACTCTTCCAGAACCTTGAATCTCTAAAAAAAACAAATCAATTTTAGAATCTGTAAAACAGATTATCTTAGCTGGAACATGCTTTGAAGCACTCTCTTTTCTTGTATCATACGGGATAAGTTTATTGCCCTTTAGCTTACCTCTAAGTCTATAATGTTTAAGGTCTGGATAAATTGAGCTTAAATCTACAATTATTAAATCTTTTGGAGTTTCATATATAGGATATTTAAAGATTTCTGTTTTTTTAAGAG
>JAIOSY010000287.1 GCA_021107375.1 Sulfurimonas sp. | reverse complement strand
TCTAAGTCATTTAAGTTCGCCTCTTCGAGGCTTTCGACTTCTTCACCCAATAGGTCGTCGGCTAATTTTTCTTCATTCACTTCTTCTAAAATTTCAACTTTATCACTTTGTAAATCATCAGCCAACTCTTCTTCAATTTCCAACTCTTCCTCAACAAAATCTTCTTCTAATTCTAACTCTTCTTCTAAATTCACATCATCAGGATTTTCAATTTCATCAAGTTCTAACTCTTCTTCCAAGCTCATCTCTTGGAGACTTTCAACTTCATCATCTAGTTCTATTTCATCATCAAGCAAATCTTGAACTTCTTGAAGTTCATCTTTATCTAGTACATTTAATGTAACATCTTCTTCTAAAATATCATCCTCTAAATCATCAAGAGATAAATCATCTTCAATTTCATCAAGACTCAAATCATCTTCTAAATCTAAACTATCATCTTCAATTTCAATCTCATCAAGACTCAAATCATCTTCTAATTCTAATTCTTCATCTAAATCTAATTCTTCTAAATTTGGCTCATCAAGACTAACAATCTCATCACTCATTACATCATCTATTGGTTCTTCTCTCTCCAACTCTTTTCCTAAAGATGAAAAAAGTTCAACCAAATCTGTAGGTAAAAAAGGTTTTTTTATTATTGTTGTAAAAACATCCATATCTTCAGCATCTCTCGAACAAATATACAAGGACTTAGTGAAAGTAATTTTTTCTTGTACTTCACTCATCAACCCATCACTATAAATCGTATCATCAACAACTAATAAATCATAAGAGTTTTCTGAAATTGCATCTGCATCCTCTACTATCTCTAACTCGTCTGATGTTTTTTGTGCACTAAGAGTAACTAACTTGTTAACTACTGGATTATCATTCAAAAGTAATATTTTCAAGCTTCTTCCTTACAAGGTAAAATATTTAAATTATGTCTGAGTATATTGTATCAAAAAAAACTAAAAAAACATCTCTAAGGCATTAAATGCCTCTGTCATATGATTTTTTAATATAAGCATAGTAGCAGTTAAAGTCGCAATAATAACTGCCAATGAAACCATAATCTTAATAGGGAAACCTATAACAAGAAGATTAAACTGAGGCATAGTTTTCATTAACATTCCAAAAATAACATCAGAAATAAAAATAAGTGCAATAATTGGAAAAGCAATCATAAAACCTACAAGAAACATATTTGATGTTGCATGAATCATATAGTTGAATAAATCTTCTGTCATTAAAAATCCACCCAAGGGAATAGTAGCAAGTGATTTATCAACATATATAAGTACCCAGTGATGCAAATCAAGTTCAAGTAAAACCATCAATCCTATCAAAGATAAAAATTGAGAGATAATAGGCATAGATACACCAGACTGAGGGTCAATAGCACTTGCCATTGAAAACCCCATCATAAAGGACATCTGCCCACCTGCAAAAGTTATAACATTATAAGCAATAAGTAAAATTAAACCTATAACTAAACCAAACAAAAGCTCACTTAAAATTACCAATAATATACTAGGGACAGTTATATCTATTTGTAACTCAGGCATTGAATTATAAAAAACAATAGTGAAAAAAAAAGCCATACCCGCTTTTATATTCATAGGAATATTTTTATGTGAAAAAATTGGAATCGAAATAAAAAGAGAGGCAAACCGAAAAAATAGTAGCATAAAAGAGACCACATTTGTTTCACTAAAAATCTCAGTCCATAGCATTACTTTATCTTAATCAACTTTTTATTTTCTAATTTATAAACTTTATTACACATATGAGCTAAAGATTCATCATGTGTAACTAAAATCATTCCAGCTTTTGAATCTTCACAATACTCAAAAAAAAGTTTCATAACCTCATTCGCTGTTTCTTTATCCAAATTTCCAGTTGGTTCATCTGCAAAAATAATTTTAGGTTTTTTAGTTAACACTCTAGCAATAGATACTCTTTGTTGCTGTCCACCTGAGAGTTCAGTAACTTTTTGCTTTATACACTCTTTTATTTTTAATCTCTCAAGTAATTTATCTTCTATTTTTTCCTGAGATAAAAGTGAAGCAATTTCTAAATTTTCATAAGCAGAAAAACCTTTAAAAAGATAGTGTGATTGAAAAACTAAACCAAGAGAATCTCTTTTTATTTTTAAGAGTTTTTTATTACTCATCTCATAAATATTTTCATCAAATATAGATATAGTTCCCTCATCAGGTTTTAAAAGTGTAGAAAGTATATGAAGTAAAGTAGATTTTCCACTACCACTCATACCTATAATGGCAATAGATTCTTGCTCTTGTAAGTTTAACTCAACATCTGAGAAAAGTTCATATTCAAAAGTATGCGATATATTTTTTGCAGATAGTAAATTCATAAGGGGATTATAGCGAATGTATATAAAAATTTGGCAAAAAAAAGGTTTTATCCTCTTTGGTTGAGGGCTAAGACCTAAGTCCTAGCCTTTTGGATAAAAAGAAAAAAATTAAGTCTTAGACTTAACCCATTTGTGCAGCAACTTCTGCAGCAAAGTCATCTTCTGCTTTCTCAATTCCTTCACCAACTTCAAGACGAATAAAATCAGTAATCTCAGCAGTACCACCAAGAGTTTTAGCTGCAGCTGTAATAGCTTCTGCCACTGTTTTCTTGTCATCAAGTACATAAGACTGATCTAATAGAGCTTGTTCTTTATCTAAAGTAGTGTTATCATCAATAAAACGAGCTAAAGAACCAGGGATAATTTTATCCCAGATTTTTTCTGGTTTATTTTGAGATTTTAACATCTCTTTGATATCAGCTTCAGCCTTAGCCATAACCTCATCAGTAAGTTGCATCATAGAAACAAATAAAGGAACATTTTTAAGAGGTTTTTTAAGACGAGATAACTCTTCATTCTCTTTTTTGATAGCTTCAATTCTACCTTTTGTTTCACTCTCTACATACTCAGCATCAAAATCTTTATAAGAAAGAG
>JAIOSY010000208.1 GCA_021107375.1 Sulfurimonas sp. | reverse complement strand
TTTGTTTTCCAAAAAGACTTAGGTATGTAGTCTTATTATCCCTTCTAATATTATTTGGTAAGTAGTGAGATATAAATATCTTTTCAATATCAAAATCATAGAATGATTCATAATCTAAAGATTGATTTGCCTCTATAATATTTATTAGTTTTGTTATCATTTTATCTCTTTAAACTTTTTTTGATGCACATAATAAATACTATTAAGCTGCATTAATATATTTTTCCACATGGTATTGTGTTTGAATATCATAATCTAATTCTAATTCATCATAAGGCATTATTTTGGAAGTAATTTCATATATTTCCTCAAAATCAATAGGTATTTTTTTATTTAATGCATAAAGAGCTCTATATTTTTCCATGTTTATCTCAAATATATCTATAACCTCTTTTAATTTTACTAAATTAATAAGATTATTATTTTCTTGAACAATATTTAGTATTGCTTCAGTTTTAAAAAACTCTACTTCTATTTTTTTAAAATATTCAATACCCATATTTGTATCTCTTTTAAACAACTCAGAGCTAACTAGTAATTGTAAATCTAATATACAACCTAAGTTTGTATGTAATTTATCTTGTAAACTATATGCATAAATTGGATAGTAACATACTATACTAATTGCTACCTCCATTATTGAATAATCATAATTATCATGGTTTATACTACCTACATCTAGTAGTGCATCTAATCCAGCAACAATCTTTTCAATTGTTTTTATATCTTTATTATTTGCTGCTATATATGCTCCATATGCATACATGTATTTCTTTTCCATATTTTCTAGCATTTTATATGGCTTAATTGATTCAGTTTTATATATTCTTTTTGCAATATCAAATCGTATAGGATCACTATAGTGTTTATCTACTCCATCGAGTAGCTTAATTGATTCATTTATATCATATAGACTCACTAAATTAGCTATATTAGCTATAATATGCTCTTTTAAATCATCCCTTTCATCTATTATATATGTTAATGTTTTTTTTGCAAGTTCAAGATTATCAGTGTTGGAACCTATATTAGAGAGTATTACTTGTGGTTTATAAGATTCTGGAATTTCTAAATTTTTAATAAAAAGTTGTGATAATTCATAAAAGCTCATTTGTGCTAAATTAGAATTTTCTACTTTACTAATATTTACATAACCTTCATTAAGTATTATTGTTAAATCATTCCACTGTATAATCTCATCTTGTTTTAGTAATATAATTGCTATAAGTATCTCTTTTGAGCAGGGACCAATAACTTCGCTCCATATTTTAGAGTATTGCATAAATAATTCAACATACTTTTGTTTTTCTATATTTGAAGCTATTTCTAAAAAAAACTTATATGATAAATCATTATAAAGCTCCTTAAAGTAAATTGCTTGTTTATGATCACACAGTGCGAGACTAAGTTGATAGCCCATCGTAGCTTCATCAAGAGATAATGATGATTTTATTTTTAGATTGTTTAGATTAAATTCTGCTTCTGTTTTTTTCATGTACTTATCCATTTGGTTTTTTAAAAATATTTATATATTGCAATCAGATATACTGATTGCAATTGGTAAACATAAAGTTTACATGGTAAATTCGTACCGTAGGAGTTATTTAGTTTTAAGACATCACGGTCTAAATTAAATATATATTCCCTGTGATTGAATATAAAGATTTTATTAAATCATATGGACATATTTTGTCAAATTAATAACTTTTATTTTTTTAAGTAAAAATCAATGATTTTTTAAATTTTGTGTATAGGTAATAGCATGTGTTTTATATTCTCCATCAGCAGCACTAAACAGAGCATCACAAAATATACTTTTTAATATTTGTTTAATTGCTCTTACTCCAAGTTCACTCTCCTCCGCAACTTTAGATATATTTTGTAAAGTTTCTTCATTTATATCTATTTTATCCCCATGAAACTCAACTTTATTTATGAAATTTTTTAATGGAGAGCTCTGTGAATTTGTTAAAATATTATAATAATCATCCTTTAATAATGTTCTAAGATTGACAATAGTACTCATACGTCCAAGAAGTTCTTTTGGAATATTCTCTTTATATAAGTCTTCTAATGTGATTTCATAGTTTGAATTTTCTTCTTGTTGATTATTAAATCCCATAGTACTTTTTTTTTCTAGTTTTTTATCAAGTACCCATTGAAATGCACCACCTAAAATAAACTGTATATTTGTAGTGTCTAAATCTGGAATATCTGCTGAATCAGATAATTTAACCTCTGAACCTTCTATAAGCCTAAGAAGTTGAGTAGCTACTCTTGGTCCATATTTTGAATCATCATTACCATAAAATAGTTTATCCATCTCATCAAGAAACACTACACAGTGAGATGCTTTATCCATATTATAATTTGCTTTAGTTACAATATCTCTTCCTAATTTACTTATTGAATACCCTTGAATTCCTTCTGGAACCATATTTGCAGTATCAACATGCATAAATATTGTATCGATATATTCACAAGCTTTTTGCACTATAAATGTTTTTCCAGATCCAGTTGGACCAACTATCAGTACTGGTCCATTGGTTCCTATATCTTTATTGGTAATATATTTTGATTTTAAGCTATGATAATACATTGCTAATGCTATCTCTTTTTTTGCTTCATCTTGAGATATTATATGTCTATTAAGATAATCTAAAATCATCTTTGGGGACTTGTTTATTTTAGGTATTTTCATTGATTTTGGTGTTGATATATTTGATTCATCAATATTTTGATTTCTAACAACAGTCTTTCCTGGATTGTTTTTAGCATACTCTTGTGATTCTAGAGCATTATTAAAGTATATATACTCATCTAAAACTTTAAATAATTTATTGTTTTGAGACATACTTAATCCTTAAGTTTAATCTTGCAATATCTTTTTAATATCATCATAACTCTCTAAAGCAGCAGTTTTTCCTACTTCTGGTTTCATCCCAGCACCTTTCCCTCCAGTAATTTTTTCTCCTATCTGTAATTTATGTGGTACTTTAGAGTTTTTAAGTGCTTGTGCATCGGTATTTACTATAACAAGTTTTACTTTATCAGCAATATCACTATCTACTAAATAATCCACCATATTACTTCCACCACCACCAACACCTACAACAACTATTTTCACACCATCAGTACCTATTTTTTCAGTTACTTCAAAATCTTTCATTATCCTCTCCCTTTTACTTTAAGATATATTATAATCTAACATTTAATTTTCCTTCTCTATTATAAATATTTTAAT
>JAIOSY010000137.1 GCA_021107375.1 Sulfurimonas sp. | reverse complement strand
TTAGAGAGTTTCTAATGTGATTTTGTTTAGGTGTATTGCTCATATGGTCTTCACCACGAATTATTATAGAAATATCACTAAGCATATCATCAATAGCACAAGCAAAGTTATAAGTTGGAGTTTTATCTTCTCTCATTATAATAAAACTATCAATATCATCAGGCTTGAAAGTAACTTCACCTTTAATATGATCTTTAATTATTATCTCATCAGTTGGTTTAGCAATACGAATAGTAAATGGATTAGTATTATCAATCACAAGTTCAGCTGGAAGATTTGCACAAGCATCATCATATCTATATGCTTTTTTATTTGCTTTTGCTTCTTCTCTCTTGTTTTCTAGCCATTGGGGGGAACAAAAACAACTAAATGCTTTTTTTTCATGCATAAGTTGCAGAGCCATAGCTGTATGAAAACGAACATTTTCACTTTGATAAATAACTTGAGAATACTCAATTCCAAATAATCCTAATATATCAAGTATCTCTTTATCTTTACCCTCTATATTTTTTTCTTTATCTGCATCTTCAATTCTTATAATTAAATCTTCGTTTTTTTGTTTTGAAACAATGTAATTGAATAGAGCAACTCGTAGGTTACCAATATGCATATCACCAGTTGGACTAGGTGCAAATCTTAACATGAAAATTCCTAAATATTATTTTATGGAATTCTAACAAGTTTAAGCTAATAAAGTTCTTTTTTTGATTGTTTTATTTGAGTAAGTGGTGACCCCGAGGAGAATTGAACTCCTGTAACATGGATGAAAACCATGGATCCTAACCGCTAGACGACGGGGCCACATTGTATAAAAGTTTCAGTTAGTTTAACTGAGCCGAAATTATATATAATTTTATCTTAAATAATAATAAAATGGCTCATTAATCATTTATCTACTTAAAAGAAGTCTCTAAGAGCTCTAATAATTATTGCATTTTTAGAAATACTTTCTGCTTTAGCACTTTCATTAACAGTTTCGTATAAATCAAGAGGAAGTGAAATTGAAAAAGTTTTAGTTTCAATTTTTTTCTTTTTAGCAATCATAGAAACAACACTATCAAGAAGTTCAATTATTTTTCTTGTATCTATTGGTTTTTGGATAAAACTATTTACACCAACCTCAATTGATTCTGAGATTTTTTCAATATCATTACTTGCAGAGATAACTATGATAATCTGAGTATCATTAATTTCACGAATTTTACGAGAAAGTTCAATACCATCCATCCCCGCCATAATTATATCAACAAATACCACATCTGGTTTAGTTTTAATATAAGTCTCTAATGCCTCTTCCCCATTGAAACATGAGTGAACATCAGAAAAAAAGTTTTTAAAAGTTGAACTCAAAAGTTCATTCGCCACTTTTTCATCTTCAACAATCATTGCTGACAATTTTTTTGTTTGACTCGTTAGTTGTACTAAATCTACATTACTTTGCATGTTTTATAATTCCTATTTAATTTTATATAGTGAAATTATATCATATAAACAGTTAATAATATTAACATTTATAAACATATGGTTTTTATTTTATTAATAAATTTCTTTTTTAAATTTTTCCAACCATTCTATATCTGATTCTTCTGCTTCTTCTTTTTGCGTTAATAAAGATTCTATAATACTAACTAAAGTATTTTCATCCATAAACTCTAGTAAATTAGGATTTATTGATGTGTTGTTTACATTATCATATGTATTTAAAAGGTTTTGAATATCTTTAATTAATTGTTTTTTTCTACTCATTTATTTCTCCATGCTTCATTAAAACTCATTTTTTTATACTCTATATCATTTATTAACTGAACTAAACCAACTTTTTTTATAATTTGTTTTGCTTTTTTTGGCCAAGTTTTTCTATAATTAAAAGAGTGTGGTATGCCACCAATTTTGTCTATAAAGTTTATATTAGTATTCATACTAAATAATATTTTATTATTGTTTTTCTTAATTAATTTGTCTAACCATATTCTTGTATTACGAAAAACTTTAATATTTGAATTATAAACTATCCATCTAGTTGCAAAATCATTAAGACATGCTATATTGGCTTCTTCTTTTAAATTTTTATCATATTTTAGTAATTCTAAATTTGTAGTAGTTCCGGCATGTGGAAAAGGTCTGTAATCTCTTTTATAGCTTTGTGGTCTTTTTTTCCATTCCAAATCATTTTTAGATTGTTTTTCAATCTCATTAGGATCAAATAAAACCTGTTTTCTAATAGTGGAATAGGGCAAATATACAATAGGAAGTTCTTTATCGCTTTTAAATGTGCCTAAACTAAGAATATTTCCTGTAATTTGAGATACATATCCTGAGCCATAACCAGATTCTAATCCAGCAATAGCTAAAATAGAAGCAGCTGGAAGGTTGTATTTTTTTGACATTACAATAGCATTTATAGTTATTTCGCTATAAAACTCTTTAACATGTGGATACTTTCTATAAGGATAACTATTAGCGTACAAATAGAGTTGATTTAAATAGATAATAATAAGTGTTAATAATATTCTTTTCATATAAAACTATATAGTAAAATAGATAAAGAAGTCTTTATATTTATAAATATCAACATATTGGTTAACATAATGTAAATTCTATTGAAAAAAGAATAAGTAGGTTCCCTACTTTCTGACTACTGATTAGTATGGCATGTGAAAATTATTTAGGCATAACATAAGCCGAATTTTAGAGATGCCCTAAACTACGTACTTTCGGCAACAATCGTGACAGCTTTACTATGATTAAGTATGTTTACGGTCACGAAACGGTCACCTTTTTTCTAACAATAATTAATTTAATATCTGC
>JAIOSY010000054.1 GCA_021107375.1 Sulfurimonas sp. | reverse complement strand
GATAATCAGCTAAATCTGTAGCAGATAAATGCCCAATCGCACATGCCGACTCCATATTATGAGATTTTACTTCCATAGTTTTGATAGCTTCTTTTAAAATTTCTAAAGATATCTCAGCAGTCTCAACTGAATCAAAAACACCTTCTTTATCTTCTTGAGTATCTTTGTTATATGCTAGAGGTAAGCCTTTCATAACCGTTAAAAGTCCCATAAGTGAACCATAAACACGACCTGTTTTTCCACGAAGTAGTTCGGGAACATCAGGATTTTTCTTTTGTGGCATAATTGAGCTACCAGTTGAGTACTCATCACTAAGTTCTACAAAACCAAACTCATAAGATGACCACATTACAAGTTCTTCACTCAAACGAGAGATATGCATCATCATTGTTGAGATATTAAATAAAATCTCTAGTGCAAAATCTCTATCACTTACAGTATCTAAACAGTTTACACTTACAGAATCAAACCCTAGAATCTCAGCAGTCATATCTCTATCTACGGCATGTGGGGTTCCAGCAAGAGCAGCACAACCTAATGGAGATACATTATTTCTCTTAGCAGAACTTTCAAATCTCTCAATATCACGTTTAAACATAGAAAGATAAGCACCAAGATGAAATGCAAAGTTAATTGGTTGAGCATGTTGAAGGTGAGTCATACCAGGGATAAGTGTCTCAGTATGCTTATCAGATACAACAACTATCTCATTCATTAAAAGTTTAAGAGCTTCTACAATTTCACCATTTTTTCTAATTACGAAACGACGAAAATCAACTGCTACTTGATCATTTCTACTTCTTGCAGGATGGAGTTTTTTCCCAGCATCACCGATAAGAGCAGTTAATCTTTTCTCAATTCCCATATGTAAATCTTCATCAGAAATTTTCCACTCAAACTCTCCAGATTCTATCTCACCCATAACCTGATTTAATCCATCAGTAATTTGACGAAGTTCCTCTGTATTTAAAATACCTTGTTTTGTAAGCATTGCGGCATGTGCGAGTGAACCTTCTATATCTTCACGATAAAGTTTTCTATCATACATGATTGAAGCATTAAATTGATCTAGTAAATTTGAAGCACTCGCAGAAAAGCGACCTGACCACATTTTATCCATAATTTTCCTTTTATTATTTTATTTTTATTTACAGCTGATATTTGTTATAAAGCTTATCATCAAAATCCCAAATACCTCTTTGTTTTAATGACTCAATTACACTTGGTGTACAATCCACATCATCAGGCCACTCTCTAGTAAAACCATCAACTGGAGTTTTATTTGTTCCATCTATACCTATCATTAAACCTGATTGGTAAATATCTCTAAGAGCATCAATATTATTTGTTACTCTCCAAACTAACATATATGAATTGAAAATATCATTCTTTTTCTCATCAACAAAAACAACTATTCTAATATTTGTACTAAGCGTTACAAGCATATCAAAATACTCTTTTGCTGATTTTGTTTTATTTACAGATATAACAGTTATCGGATTTTTAGTTCTTGTCATAAACTGATGAAGATTTACAACATCAGGAATAAGCTCTTTTACTTTTTCAAGCAATATATCATCATCTAAAAGGTGGGGTGCTTCTACATTATGTGCAGCAGTCACATCGATACCTAACTTACCACCAACCAAAGTCTCAGGTGAGGAGTGATCAAGTGCATCTAAAATACCCTCTGTTATAAACATACATTTTGGTGTAAACCTATTTAAAATATACGTAGTCAAAACCTCGTAGTTTTCAAGTTTAGGTGCATTTTCATCTAAAAATATTGCATGTTTTACAAAACTCATCTGACCAACACCCCAAAACGCATGCATAGTTTGTTTTGCATGTCCTTTATAAAGTGTCTTTATTTTTGCGATTATAAGATTATGAAAACCAGAGTTTTCTGGCATGTGCATATCAATTAAATCAGGAGCAGTTGTTTTTAAAAGTGGAAAAAATATTTTACCAGTAGCCCAACCCATATATTTATCTTCAAGAGGTGGTTTACCTACAACTGTTGCTAAAAATACTTTATCTTTTTTAGTTGTAATTGCACTTACTTCCATAACAGGATAAGGCTCTTCTAAAGTATAGTAACCCGTATGATCACCAAATGGACCCTCAATTTTTAAGTCATTTGTATCAACCCAGCCCTCTATAACATAATCAACATCTTTAGGGATATAAAGAGGTGTTGTAAGTGATTTTACAAGTTGTGCAGGTTTTTTAGTGATTAAACCATACATAAGTAACTCATTTACTCCGTATGGAAGTGGAGCAGTTGCACACCAAGTGTAAAGTGGATTCCCACCTATTGCAACACTTACTGGCATTTTTTTACCAGCTTTTTGATACTGATCAAAAAAGTGTGAAGAGTCTTTATGAATCTGCCAGTGCATACCTAGATGATTTTTATCATAAACTTGAAGTCTATACATTCCAAGATTCACCATCTCACCATCTAAAGATTGAGTATAAACTTGCCGCATAGTGATAAAAGGACCACCATCTTGCTCCCAAGTTGTTAAAACTGGAAGTTTATATAAATCAATATCATCATTTAGATATTTCACTTTTTGACACTCACCCTCGCCAGACAATCTTTTTGGAAAAATATTTTTTAATGAAAAAAGTTGAGAAGCCATTGATACTTTATCCATAAAACCAGTTGGTGGTTTCATATGAAGAAGTGCTGTAATCTCATCAGAAATAGATTCAATAGTTCTACCAAAAAGAATCTCACATCTTTTGTAAGAACCAAAAACATTCATTAAAACTGGCTCTTCAAACTTAGCACCACTTTTTTTATCTACTACATTTGTAAAAAGAATAGCCTTACCACCATCCTCTTTTTTCACTTCAGCGTAAGCGATATGAGGAATCTCTAAATAAATATCTAGTTCATCTTCTATAACTCTAAGTTCACCCTCTTTTTTTAAAAGATTAATTGTACTTTTCATTTATCTATTTAACCTTTTTATACTTTTGTTTTGTTTTATCAATTTTACCGTCAAAAAACATTGTTGGAGTTCCTTGAACCATTAAGTCTTCAGAGATAGCTAAATCACTTTTATAATGACTTAAAACCTCTTTTGTTTTTATCTCTTCTGCTTTAATATCTGATTTTACAACTTTATTAAAAGCTGTCAATATTTTTTCAACATCTTTTTCTCTAGAATTTACTTTTACTTTATACATATTTAAAACTACATCTTTATAGCCCTTTAACTCAGCAGCTACTGCCGCTTGAGATAATTCAACAGCTGCTGGATGAAGATTTGGAAGTGGCAAATGATAATAATAAATAGCAAACTTATCAGGTTGTTTTTTCATATAATTTATTGCTGATGGAACAAAAATTCTACAAAATGGACATAATGGATCTGAAAAAATTGCCACTTTATGTTTAGCATCAGCATTTCCATAAATCAAATTTTCTTTTTTATAATGAATCGGCTGAAATGTTGGAGTTACAGAATCTTTTAAAGAATCTCCTGTTTCCATATCTATCAAGTCTTTAGTAATTATATCTCCACTAGTAAACCAAATCATTTTTTGTTTTACTTGACGATTTTTTGGCTTTGCTTTTACAGTTGCATCAACGCTAATAATAACAGCATCCCAATCTTTCATGCTATCTACTTTTACTCTATCTATAATCTTTACATCTAGTGCAACAATCCCAGCATTATTTTTAAATGATTTTTCTAAAAACTCTTTAATAAGTTCATTATCACCTGCAACTAAAACACTATTTAATAGAAGTGTTGTTGCTAATAATTTCAACATCAATAACATCAGAATCCTTTTTAATATGGTTTTCTTTAAAAGAAGTTTTACAATTAGTTGATTTTAAATGGTAACGATTTACAAGCATAGAAGTAAACACACTAAACTGCATAAATATTCCCAATATATCTGTTAAAAATCCAGGAACAATCAATAAAATTGCACCAAAAAGTGTAAATAGATTTAATCTTTGAAATTGATCTAAATCTATGCAATTATAAGAAACTGCTGTCATATTTTCAACTAGCGTTTTTCTAAAATTTATAAGTATAGATATACCAATAAAAGCACTTAACATAATCTCAAAAAATGTCGCCAAACCACCAATAGAAGATGAAATATTTACAGAGATTAAAACTTCTAAAAATAGATATATTATAAAATAAATCATTCTATATTATATCCATTATTTTACTCATAACTTCATCTACACTAACTGAAGTTTTTTCTGTAGTTTTTCTATCATAGATTTGAACTAAGCCATTCACCAACTCTTTTCCGATAATAATAGTGTAAGGAAAACCGATAAGTTCAGCATCTTTCATCTTAAAACCAAATCTCTCTTTTCTGTCATCTAAAATAACTTCTACATTTTTATCTTGTAACTCAGAGTATAACTTCTCTCCAAGTTCTGTTTGAGCCTCATCTTTAATATTTGAAACCATAATATTTACCATATATGGAGCAGTCTCTTTTGTCCAGATACAACCATTTTCATCATGATTTTGCTCGATTACTGAAGCTACTAAACGACTTACACCAATTCCAAATGTTGCCATCTCAAATGCTTTTGGTTTTCCATTCTCATCGTTAAATTTTGCTTCAAGAGAGCTTGAATATCTATCACCAAGTTGAAAAATATGTCCAACCTCTATACCTTTTTTAAAGCTAAGATTTCCACCACAAGAACATTTTTCATCTATAGTTTTTTCTGACAACTCTTCATAAGATTTCTCATTTAAAGCATTGACCTCTTCTTCAGTATCAAAAATCTTCTCAATATTAGCACCATAATCACAAGCATCACAAATCACAATAGTATCTTCACCACTATCTGCTAGTACATGAAACTCTTTACTTCCTTCTCCACCAATAGCACCAGAATCAGCCTGAACTACTCTAAAATCAAGCCCTAAACGAGTAAAGATTTTTTTATAAGTTGCTTCCATCAAATCAAATTCTCTAATCATATCCTCTTTTGAAGCATGAAAAGAGTAAGCATCTTTCATTAAAAATTCACGACCACGAAGAAGTCCATATCTTGGTCTTGCTTCATCACGAAATTTTGTATTTATTTGGTATAGATTAAGAGGTAAATCTTTGTAGCTATTTACTCTGTTTTTTACAAGTTCAACCATAGCTTCTTCATTTGTAGGGCTAAGTACAAAATCAGCATCATGTCTATCAGAAATTCTAAGCATCTCTTTACCCATAGTATCGGCTCTACCACTTCTATCCCAAAGAGATATAGGGGTAATAAAACTAAGTTGAACCTCATTACAACCAGCCTTATCTAACTCCTCTTTTACAACTCTTCTAATTTTTTCTAGTACAATTTTTCCAAGTGGCATAAAATTGTAAAGTCCAGAACCTTGTTGATTTATAAAACCACCTCTAACTAAAAACTGGTGTGATGGTAAGGTTGCATCAGAAGGTGCTTCCTTTGTTGTTGGTATAAATGCTCTACTTCTTCTCAACTATTATCCTTTAATAAAATCTGGTTTTGTTGATTTTTCTATACTTTTTGAAAATATATTCATCATATTTGTTGAGATACTAGAGTTTGATTCATCATTTGAGTTTCTCATACTAGATGTCATCTCGTGTAAAAATCTTTTCAATGTTTGTTCACACATCTTTTTAGCTTCATCTTCATACTCTTTTGGAATAAAACCTTTTGAAATAACTCTATTACTTTCAACTAAAGCTGCCTCGTAAGCTTTTTCATAAATCTCTTTTATAATTGGTTCAATATCTAAACTAGCAAGAGATTCAAAAAACTCTACAATAGCCCTACCGATAATTCCATGAGCAGCCTTTGCTGCATCTTCTCTATGAGATAAGTTTTCATCTATTATAACTTTAAGATCATCAATTACATAAAGATTTATTCTTTCACCTTTATGATAATTAATATCTCTAGGAAGTGCCAAATCAAACCAATATCTATCAAAATCACAAGAATGAATAATCTCATCAGTAATGATTGGAACTGGTGATGAAGTTGCAGTAAATAAAATATCAAACTCATTTATGGCATGTGGAAGTTGCTCATAATCTATAACTTTAGTACCACATAAGTCAGCTAAAGCTTCAGCCTTATGTTTTGTTCTATTCATAATATATACATCAGCACCTGCATTAACAAGATGTCTTGCTGTAATATCAGACATTTCACCAACACCAATAACTAAAGCTTTTTTACCTTTTAAATCATCAACTAATGATTTTAATTTTGAAACAGCTACACTTGCCATAGAAACTGGTTTTGAAGATATATCGGTAGCATTTCTTACTTTTGCAGCACATCTAAAAGCACTTTTCATGGTTCGTGCTAATTTTTTATTACAATAGCCATTGTCATGTGAAAATCTAAAAGCATCTTTTAACTGTCCTGCGATTTGAGTCTCACCAATAACCATAGAGTCTAATGATGAAGCAACACTAAAAATATGATGAATAGCACTACTATCATCATAAATATCAGCACGACCTTCAAGCTCTTCTATACTTATACCTGCTCTCATACTTAACATTTTAAAAATATGATCTGTCGCCCCAGCAATATCACTACAACTACATAAAACTTCCATTCTATTACAAGTTGAGATTAAGATAGATTCATCAATGAATTCTGTTGAAGTTAATTTACTAAGACATCCGTGCATATCTTTTTCATTTGGATAAGATAATTTCTCTCTAATCTCTATAGTCGAATTTTTGTGTGAAAAGCTTATATTTAAGTAATGCATTAATAACTTCTTTTTATCATAGTTTGTAAAATTTCAATAAGTGCAGTATCATCTTTTACTGCATTCATAGCTTCATTTGATAATTTTTGTGCTAAAACAAATGACTTTTCAACAGACTTATGTTGAGCCATTTTCTCTTTTATCCATAAAACTTCATCTTTATCTAAACTCTTGGCATGTGCATTTACCAATCTTTGTTTATCAGTATCATTTAAAACTTCATAAAGATAGATATATGGAAGAGTACATTTACCCTCTACAAAATCATTCATAGCAGGTTTTCCAAGTGTAGCAGAATCAGCAGTAATATCTAAAATATCATCAATAATTTGAAAAGAAAGCCCAAGATTTCTTCCATAAACAGCATATTTATCAGCATCTTTAGAAACTAAAAGTGCTGAGGCTTGTGCTGCTGCTTCAATAAGTGTAGCAGTTTTAAGATAAAGCATATCAAGATATTTAGATTCATCGTGATTAAACGCCTCTGCCATCTTAACATCCATCATCTCACCTTTAGATAGTGCAGTAACAGATGATGCGATAGCTTTTGCTACATCTTTATCAAAACCAACTAACTCAGTAAAAGCTTTTGAGTAAAGGATATCACCAAGCATAACAGCAGTTTTACTATCTTCAGTTGCATTTACAGATGCTACACCTCTTCTAGTTTGTGCTTCATCTATAACATCATCATGAAGTAAACTTGCTCCATGAATCAACTCTACAATAGCAGCTAACAATGGTGCTTTCTCATGCTCTGGTGCTATCTTTAAAATCAGTTTTGCACGAAGTCTTTTACCACCACTAAGCATCCCATAAAGACGAGTAACCTCATCATAATCTATCTCTTTTATAAGTCTTGCTAGCTCTTTTTCAACTCTTTGCATAAGTTTTCACTTACCTCTCTTTATTTTCATCTCAATACTCTAAATATACTTCTAAACTT
>JAIOSY010000273.1 GCA_021107375.1 Sulfurimonas sp. | reverse complement strand
GGAAGAAGTTTACTCTGTACTAGAGAATTTAGAACTAGATGTTTTAGTCAATAATGCTGGAATAACTAGAGATAACCTTTTCTTTTGGATGAGTGATGATGAGTGGAGTGATGTGATTGACACCTCTGTAAATGGAACTTATTATGTTACAAAAGCTGTTATGAAAAATATGATTTCAAATAAACGTGGCTCTGTTGTAAATGTGGCTTCTATCTCTGGAATAGTTGGAAATTCTGGACAAACAAATTACTCTGCTGCAAAAGGTGCTATGATAGCTTTTACTAAGGCTTTAAGTGTTGAGGTTGCAAGATACGGCATAAGAGTAAATGCAGTTGCTCCTGGACTTATTGAGTCTGAAATGACAGCAGAATTAAATCTTAAAGAGATGAAAAAAGGTATTCCAATGAGAAGAATTGGTAAGCCTGAAGATGTTGCTGAGTGTGTATTGTTTTTAGCTGACAAAGCTTCATATGTAACAGGTGAAGTTTTAAATATTAGTGGTGGGATGGTAAGATAATTTTATGAGAGATACAGTTGTAATAGTCCCAACTTATAATAATCCAAAAACTATAAAAGCTGTAGCTTTTGATGTGTTAGAACATGGTTATGAACTTATTATTGTTGATGATGGTTCAGAGACTGTTGTTGAGAGTTTGTTTAATGATGATGAAAAAGAACATATCCATTTTGTAAAACATGAAGTGAATATGGGTAAGGGTGAAGCAATTGTTAATGGAGTTAAAAAAGCTAAAGAGTTAGCGTATCCACATGCCGTAAGTATAGATGGTGATGGGCAACATTTGGCATGTGAGATTTATAAACTTTTAGATGCTTATAAAGATGATGAGATTATGATAGGTGCTAGAAACTTTGACTTGGAACATGTTCCAAATGGTTCTAAATTTGGTAGGTGGTTTAGTAACTTTTGGGCTTGTTGGGATACAGAACAAGAGATTACAGATTCACTTTCAGGATTTAGAATTTATCCTATAAGCATACTTGACTTAGATATTAAAACTTCAAGATTTGACTGGGAGATGGAAGTTTTAGTTCGTCATGCTGAAGCTGGTAAAATTATTAGTGAAGTGGTGATAGAGTGCTATTATCCAACTCCAGAAGAGAGAGTTAGCCACTTTAGAAAGTGGGGAGATACTGCTGCTATAGTTTGGGTTCATATACAGATACTTCCGTTTAAGTGGCCTAGATTTATATGGGAAAAGCTTACAGGAAAAAAGAGATAGTTTGACAAAAACAAAACAGAGAGGGAGTGGTTGGAGTATAAAATTAGTTTTTAACCTTTATAAATTATTTGGTTATAAATTCATCTATTATCTTATGTATCCAGTTACTTTTTTTTATTTTTTATTTGCTACAAATGTAAAAGAGTCTTTAAAAATATATTATAAACATCTTGATATAAAATTTACAAACGCTATCTATTATGAACATTTGAGAATTTTTGCTATAACTATGGTTGATAGATTTATAACTAAGGTTGATCCCAAAAGTTATACTTTTATTTGTGATGATGATAAACTTCTTAAAATTTTAAATAATGCCACAATTTTAGTTCAGTCACATTTTGGTGGTTGGGCTTCATCTGCTAATGTATCTAAAACATCAAACAAAGTAAATATTGTTATGCAAGAGGTTTTGATGGATTCTATAAAAAATATAGAAGAGTCAATAGATATAAAAAATAATATAGATATTATTGATTTAAGTAGTGGTGGAATTAGTGTTTCATTGCAGATTGCCAATGCTTTGAATAATAATGAGATTGTTGGTATCATGGGGGATAGGGCAGCTAATAAAAACTCAACAATAGCTATAGATTTTTTAGGTGAAAAAGCAAATTTTAATAAAAATCCTTTTCAAATAGCTTATAAGATGGATAAACCAATTCTGATTTATTTTGTAATTTATCTTGATATTAGATTATATAAAATTGATTTTATTGAGATAGAAATAGATAAAAGTAAAAATAAAGATGAAGCTATAAGAGAAGCACTAGGGATATATGTAAAAAAATATGAAAATATTATTTTAAAATATCCAAATGAATGGTTGAATTTTTATGATTTTTGGGATAAAGATGAATTTATCTAAGATAAGTATAGTTATATCTATTTTATTTGCTCCATCTTTTATTTTGCTGTTGCAATATTTTGATTTTAAAAATGTGACATTATTATATGTATTATTTATGTTTGCTTATCTTGTTGTATTGATTTTTTATAAGCAAGAGTTAAAAACTATTTTTGTACCTATAATATATTTTATTTTTTTGATTTTAGCTTATCTTTTAAGTAGCATGGAATTTGTAAAAGTAATTCCAGCTCTTATTTCAGCTACATTTTTTCTTCTGTTTTTAACAGCTTATATACAAAAAAAGAAGTTGATTTTAAGTTTTACAAAAAAGTTTTATAAAAAAGAGTTAGGAAGTGATGAAGAGAGATATATAGCAAATGGTGATGCTTATTGGGCAGTTGTTACCTTTATAAATACATTGATTCAGTTAGTTTTAGCTTTTTATGCAAGTGATGGTTTGTGGGCATTTTATAGTTCTGTCGGTTGGTATTTTTATTTTTTTATAGCATTGTTCTTTCAGATTATTTATGGAAAGTTTTATGTAACTAAGGGTGAGAAATGATGTGTTTTTTTATAAGTTTGATTTTTAGTAATATCTTGTTTTCTAGTAGTTTTGATTTTAGTGAAACTCGTTATAGTTATGCTTTTGATAAGTCCAAAATACTTCAGGGGCAGATAAGTTTTGAGTCAAATTCTTTAGCTATAAAGTATGAAAATAGTGATAAAACTATTGTTTATAAAAACTCTGTTTT
>JAIOSY010000008.1 GCA_021107375.1 Sulfurimonas sp. | reverse complement strand
GATTCATAAAGTCGGCATGTGTAAATGTAACCTGAACAAAACTCATCAAAGCCACACCAAGAAGTAAAAACTTATTGTTAAAAATATTTGTTTTAAAGATAGATTTTTGTAACTCTTTACAAGAAAACAGATAAAATAGTTCCACAAATACAAAGATATTTACAGCTACTGTTCGAGCATACTCTATACTGTGCCCATTTTCAAGTACAATATTAAACATGCTATATGAAGCGATTAACATATAAAACCCAACAAGTAACATCTGAATAATCATACTTTTTGTAAGGATTGATTCCTTGGGATTTCTTGGAACTCGTTGCATAATATCATCCTCTTTTGGCTCAAAAACAAGCATTAAACCTAAGAAAATTGCAGTTGACATATTTATCCATAAAATCTGTACGGGAAGTATAGGAAGAGTTAAACCAAGCATGATTGCAAACAAAATCACAAGCCCTTCACCAAGATTTGTAGGTAATGTCCATGTGATAAATTTTATTAAGTTATCAAATACATTTCTACCCTCTTTTACGGCATGTGCAATTGAGCTAAAATTATCATCACTTAAAATCATATCTGAAGCCTCTTTTGCAACCTCAGTGCCACCAATTCCCATCGCAATTCCAATATCAGCCTGTTTAAGTGCTGGAGCATCATTTACACCATCACCTGTCATGGCTACAACCTCACCTCTAGCTTGAAGAGCATCTACAATGCGGAGTTTTTGCTCAGGCTCAACCCTTGCAAAAACTCTTACATCTGCCACTTTTTCAATCAACTCCTCATCTGTTAGATTAAAAAGTTCACTCCCTCTAATAACAGAGCCTTCAAACTCTGTTTCCTCTTCAACTATAGACATCATCTTAGCGATTGAAAAAGCTGTTAGAGCATGGTCACCCGTAATCATAATGATTTTTATACCAGCTCCGATAGATTCTTTTACAGCTTCAATTGCCTCTGCTCTTGGTGGATCCATCATCGCTTGTAAACCTAAAAAAACAAACTTATCTTTTAATTCATCATCCTCAATTGTATCTTTTGAAGTGATTTTTTTAGCTACTGCAAGAACTCTTAAACCTTTTGAAGCAAAAAGTTCTGCCTGATGTAAAATTTCACTTCTATCTATCTCTTTTAATTCATCACCTACTGACTCAAAATCACAAATAGCTAAAGTTTTTTCTATTGAGCCTTTTAGATACAAAATATTTTGATTATTTGGTACATCTTTGTTGATTGTAGCCATAAACTGTCTATCTGATTCAAAAGGAAGTAAATCAAGTCTTGGAAAAGTTGTGTTAAGTATATGCTCACTACAACCAGCTTTCAAAGCACTTACAACCAGTGCCCCCTCAGTTGGATCTCCATTTATACTAAAATCTCCATCCTTTTCAACTAGATATGATTCATTACACAAATAACCAACTCTAAGTATCTCTTTAAGAGAATCATCTATAAACTCTATCTCTTCATCATCTTTAAAAAAACCACCCTTAGGCTCATATCCATTTCCACTTACTTCATATATATTTCCCCCACAAAATATATGTGTAACACTCATCTTATTTTGTGTAAGAGTTCCTGTTTTATCCGAACAGATTGTTGTAACACTTCCAAGTGTTTCAACTGCTGGAAGTTTTCTTATTATGGCATTTTTCTTTGCCATTCTACTTACGCCAATAGCAAGAGTAATAGTAACAGCAGCTGGTAATCCCTCAGGAATTGCTCCAACAGCTAAGGCAACAGAAGCCATAAAAGTCTCAACTGCACTGTTTTCTCTTAAAATTCCAATTAAAAATGTAAATACAGAAAGAGCTAAAATAACATAAAGTAAAATTTTAGAAAATGCTGAGATTTTTTTAGTAAGAGGTGTATCCATTGAAGATGTCTCTTCTATTAGATGGGCAATTTTTCCAAGTTCAGTACGCTCTGCAGTTGCTACAACTATACCTTTAGCTCTACCGTAGGTTACAAATGTTCCAGAATATGTCATATTATCTCTGTCATTTAGCGTAATGTCTTGGTTTTGAATAGCTATATTTTTAAGTGTACTAACTGACTCCCCAGTAAGCATCGACTCATCAACTTTTAAATCTTTTGACTCTAGTAATCTCATATCCGCTGGAACTTTTGAGCCAGATTCAAGTAAAACGATATCCCCTGGGACTATATTTACCGAAGAGATACTTAACTTTTTACGATCTCTAATAACTACAGCCTCAGTATTCATCATCTTTTTAAGTGATTCTATAGCCTCTTGTGCTTTAACCTCTTGCACATATCCAATAATAACATTAATGATTACAACTGAAAAAATAACACCACTATCTATATACTCATGAAGAAAGGCTGTAACTAAAGATGCACCAAGAAGTATATATATAAGTGCGTTATGGAACTGTAAAAAAAACTTTTTAAGCTTAGAGTCTTGCTTTTTCTCTTTTAAAATATTTTTTCCAAAATATTCTTCTCTATGCTTTATGCAAAGTGGTCCTAAACCATCATTAATATCACTCTCAAACAACTCTATTATTTTATTAGCTTCTAAACTATGCCAGTTTTGACCATTCAAGTGTTGCATATCATTATTCCTCTAAAATCTCTTTCTCTTTTTGTAACTTATCTTTTAATTTTTTTAAAACCTCTAACTCTCTCTTTTTATTTACCTTTTCATCTTCATCACTTAACTCTTTGATTTTCTCTTTCATAGAATCTATCTTTTCCTCTAATGAAGCTGTCAATTTTTCTCTTTTTTTAATATTTTGTTCTTGCTCCAACTCATTCATACCAAAAAACTTTTCAACTTTTTTAAATAATTTTTTCAACTTCATTACTCTTCTCCCAGTTCTTGAATTTCTCTATCTTCTATCCAAAGAATAGTAGCAATATGGATAAGGTTTTTAGAAATCTCATAAGCAAATGCACTATCATTTATAAGTGAAGTAGCCATCTTTGTTTCTATAGAATTAGTTCTAATAAGCTTGTCAATCCTACCATTTTTAATCATATCAAGAGAATTTAAATTCTCTTTCAATAGTTTTATTTTTGCTAAGACATCAAAATCATCACTGTTATTATATCTCAAAGTATGAATTCCATCTAAAGTTTTTGCTATCTCTTCTCTTAGATAATTATACTCACCTCTTACATCTTCATTTTTACTTTTTAGAAATCTATTTACATTTTTTTGCAAAACTTTCACATCTTTAATAGCTTCAACAATATCTCTACATGCTATTTTTAAAGAGTAGATTTTATGTTTATCTTCAACGCTCATACTCTCTTGTGATATAGTCGCATATTTTATTATATCTCCATAAAGAATCTTAATTTTTTTCTCATAAAAATCATCAACATTTATATCTATCATCTTTACTGAGGACTCAACAGCTTTATTTATTTCATCTCCCATACCGACATATGTATGTCTATGCAAGGAGAGTGCGTGAGATAGTACTTCTGTAGCATTATCATATAGATGAAGAATCTCTTTTTTTAAAGCTACAAGTGCAACTTCTGGTACCTCTACAACTGCATTATCTAAGTATCTTGCCCTAGATATATCTTCTCTTTTCTCAACAAATAAACCTTGAAGGAATATAACAAGTTTTGGAGTAAATGGCGATACTACTAAAATACCGATAAGATTAAATATTGTATGAAACAAAGCTAACTGCATAGCATAATCATCATCAGCTATTCCTATCTTTGAAGAGAGGACGCTTACTAAATCTGCTAGTTGATATAAAAAAGCTATAGCTATCAAACCTGTAACCATATTAAAAATAAAATGTGCTACTGCTAATCTCTTTCCATTTTGGTTTGAAGCTAAAGAACCAATAATGGCTGTTACTGTTGTCCCAATATTTGCACCAATAGCAAGTTCTAAGGCATTAAAATATAAAATTTGATTTGTAGCTAATGCTGTAATAATTAGAGCCATAGTAGCACTACTTGATTGTATAACAATAGTTGCAATTGCACCTATGAAAACATATACTAAAACTCCAAGATAACCTTCCATAGCAAACTCTGCTAAATCAAGTCCACTCTTTAGAGCATCAAACCCCTCTTTCATAAAACTGATACCTAAAAATACAAAACCTAAACCTACAAGTATATTTCCCAAGCCTTGATAAGTTTTATGCTTGTTAAATCTAAAAATAACACCAAAAATCAGCATAGGCATTGCAAATTGTGCAATTTTTATCTTAACACCAAAGGTAGAAACTATCCAAGCAGTTGTAGTTGTACCGATATTTGAGCCAAAAACAATACCAATAGCTCCACTAAGAGTAATAAGTTCAGCACTTAAAAATGAGATAACAATGATAGATATTAAAGATGAACTTTGAATAATTGCTGTAGCTAAAAAACCAGTACCTATTGCCTTTGGTACAGAAGAGGTACTACTTTTTAAAACACTCTCTAGCATACCACCACTAAATAGTTTAAAACCATCTTCCATAAATACCATACCAATTAAAAATACGGCAATTCCAGCTATAATAGTCTTTGCATCACTGCTTGAAAATAAAAAATATGCCACACCCAAAAGAAACAATGGATAGATAGATTTTTTTAGTATATTTAAATTCATCTCTGTAGCATTCATTATATATTCCCTCCAGATAAATATATCCCGTTAAAGCTTTCATCATGCTTTATAGATAATATATTTTATTGACTAATTAGAGAAACTTAATTCATTCTTAGTAAGTTAATTATATATTAAGTCTATAATAGTTACACTTATCAATAAAATTAATACATAGGTAACATAAATGTCTATAAAAGACAAAATGAATAATCTAAAGAAAGAATTACTACTAGAAGAAGCTTCTAAACAATTTGAAGAGATTGGATATGAGCATATGAAAGTTGTTGATTTGGCAAAAACTGCACGAGTTTCTGTTGGTACAATTTATTCTTTGTTTAACTCAAAAGGAGGATTGTACCTTGCATATATAGAGCATCAAATAAACAATTTTTTCCTTGAGCTAGAAAATAGAGCTTTATCTAAGTCAAGTCCTCAAGAAAAGATACATACATTTATAGAGTTAAAATTTTCATATTACAATCAAAAACGAAAAGCAATTGAACAGAGTGCAACAAACAATCCACTTTTTTTTAATACTCTTTATAAAGAACACTCACAACCATTTCAAAAAATATATACATACCTTGCTAAATGCTTTATAGAACTGAATCCTTCATTTGATGAAGCTCAAGCGATGCGAATGGCATTTGGTATTAATGGATTTAGTGATGGTTATATAAGTCAATGGCTAGAACTAAACGATAATCTTATGAGTAAAGTAGATGAAGTATCTGAGCTATTTATTCGTATGATAGAAGGAGATTGATGAAGAGAGATAAACAGTTTTTATAATCATGATAGTAGAGCCTACATTTTATATTCTAGGCTTAGATATATAATAGAATTAAAAGGAAATATTATGTCTAAAAATAGATTAAACGAATTAAAAGAAGATTTAAAGTTAGCAAAAGAGGCGAATGAACTCACTGCTGAAAATATAGCTAAAATTGTGAGTAATACAACTACTAGCATATTAAAAGAGTTAAAATTCAACAGAGATATGACAACCGATGCACTAAAAGATGTTTTGGATACTACAGCAGATACCTTAAAAGAGTTTGGTGAGTTGACAGCTCAAAATACTAAAGCTTGTAGTGATGGTGCACAAAAAGCATTAAAAAAAGAGTTAAGAAAAAAATCTAAAAAACTTGAAAAAGTTTATCATACTTTAACTGATGATGTAAAAGAAGATATAGTAGAAAAAATAGACACATTTAAAGCATTTAGTGAATTGTCATTGGATGTACTACAACATGTAGCAGATGGAGCTATTAAAGGTGCTCATGAAGTATTAGATGAAAAGACAAAGAAAAAAAATAAAAAGAGTAAGAAAAAGTCATGATTAAAATATCTCAAACCAT
>JAIOSY010000266.1 GCA_021107375.1 Sulfurimonas sp. | reverse complement strand
GTTCAAGAGGTTTTGTTTTTGGACCATATTTAGCAAATATTTTAAAAGAGAATATTTTAGATGAAGTTGATATACCAAAAGATATATCTTTGGAGAAGCTTTTTTATAAAATGGCTAGAGCAAAAGAAATTTAATACTCAAAAATCTTTTTTGCTCTAGTATCTGTTTTTACATTGTAAAATCTTTGAAATTCTCCAACATTTATTTTTGCCATAATATCCCATCTACCCTCTTTTGGTAAAACAGTGTTAGGAAACAGATAAACTCCATTTTCAAATCTTGGATTATCTAATTCAATATCATACTTATGTTTATTTGGACGAGTAATTATAAGTTTTATCTTAGCATTACTAACTGGATTTAAATCAATATCAGTAATTTTATATCTAAAGACTGTACCTTTAGCATTAATTTGACCAGTTACATATTCAATCTTATATTTTTTATTAAAATCAATACGAGCTTGAATCAATTTGTTAGCATTAGCATCTACATCTTGATAGTAACTCATAAATGAGTCACTTTTTTCAACTGGTAGTGTGTTTGCAATCATAATTGTTGCCACACAAAAACTAAAAACTAACATAATTAAAAAAGCTATAGTGTATGGCCAGATTCTTCCATTACTCAAATTCATTTTTATGATTTCTCCTATATATAACTCTTCTAATATATTGGATTATAGCATAAAGAATAAAACCGTAAAAAACTATTTTTAAAGCTAAAATGGCAAGTTTATTCGCATTTCCAGCTTCATTTTCTAAAGATATGCCATCTTTATTTTTGGCAACTTGTTCAGCAATATCTGCATAACCATTATAAAGTGCAGCCGTATATTTACCTAAAGTCTCTTCTTTAGCTTTGAATCCAATTAGAGGAAGAATAGTTCCACCGTAATCACCCAACATCGCCATAAAAGTATCAAAACTAGTAGCATTTGTCACAGCAATAGCAAAAGCCTGCATAGGTGAAGCGGCTGGACTTAACACCTGCTCTCTATCAAAATATTTATATAAAGAGTTATCACTAACATAGATATCAACTTTCATATCCAACTCAGAAAATGTAAGTAGAATAGTTGGTTCATTAAACTCTTTTATTAAATCTTTTTCATATTCAAGAATTGTTTTATAACCCTTAAATTGTTTAATTGATATTAATCTAAGTTTAATACCTGTTCTATCAAAAAGTTCCCCACCTAATTTATTTATACTCTGTCTAAAATCAGGATTATGAAGCACTTCATCTTTATATAAATACTCATCTGCTAATAAAATATTTTGAAAAAATACAATGAAGATGAGGGCCGCTAGCCCTCTTGAAAATTTCAATGAATTTCCCTTAACCTACGAATAGGTGGTTAGGTGTTAACACCGCATATATTGTATAAACGGCCATAATAACTAGACCCCATGCAAGTAGTTTTTCCATATCTTAGTCCCTCTTCACATCAACCATATGCTTAGCGTTATCCACACTATTCATTTTGATTGATGATGCATCTACTATTTTATAAAAATTTTCGCCGTTTGCTTTTTGAACAGCAAGACCCCAAACTGTAAGACCAGCTAAAATACTAAGCAATAATAATGTCGCAATTAGCATACCAGTAATACCATCAAGAGCAAATATACTTCTATTTTCATTCATATTAAACTCCTTAGTTACTTAAACTTTGAACATAAGCAGCAACAGCTTCTTTTTGTTTCTTGTTAAGTACTTCCATTTTAGGCATTGTACCAATAGCACCTTTTTTACCCTCAACGATAACATTAACAACTAACGCTGAATCATAAGTAGCAATGTTTGGAGAAACTGACTCCATACCTTTACCATCTTCACCGTGACAAGCAGCACATGTTCCAGCAAAAACATCAGCACCTGCACCACTCATACCATTTGCAACAAATGCAGAAACTGCATCAATCTCAGCATCAGTAATTAAAGCACCAGTATTCATGTTAAATAAACCATTACGATCTGGCATTGGCATTTCCATACCAAGTAAATGATTATTTGAACCATTTTCAATAGCATCTTTAACAACACTTTTCTCAATTCTAACATTAAGATCAGCAGCTTGTCCATCAATACCATCTGCATTAAGACCATGACATGCAGCACAATTAGAAAGGTAAACTGATTCACCCATCTCTACTAACTTATCACCAACAATGTGCTTATACTCTGCTTCAAATTTATCATTAAGCACTTTAGCATCTTCATTGTATTCACCAATTTGAGAGTATGCGTTTACTGGGTAACCAACAAGATAGTACCACATTCCCCAAATCATTGTTAATGCAAATACTATAGCCCAACCAGTAGGTACTGGATTATCATACTCACCAACACCATCCCAGTTTTCATCCATCAACTCACCAGTAACAGTATCTGTTTGCATTTGACGAACATATTTTACAACAACAAATATCGTAGCAATTACAAGTACAACAGCACCTAATATTGCAATTTGATTTACAATATCACTCGAACCATGTTTAAAGTCGAATGATACATATGTCGCTATCAGCATAAGTACTGTAACAACAATCGCTCCTAAATAAAGCTTATTCATATATCTCTCCTATTTCTTTTTAGCATCAAATCTATCAGCCACAGGGGTGTCTGACAAATCATCATGTAATGCCATATTGCTATATTCTTCATAATCAGTACCATCTGCATTCTTTCTTTTAGTATATAGATGATAAATATACGCATAAAGAACTACAATGAGAAAACCCATTGCAAAAACATAAGCATAACCCTGTATATTAGCAATATCCATTATATATTCCCCTATTTAAGACTGTTCATATAAGCAATAATTGCTACAATCTCTGGTATTTGACCTTTTGCAACCATATCTTTAACATCCTGATTTTTCATATCAGCTGCTACTAATTTAGCTTCAGCTAATGCATCTGCACGAGCCTCTTCTACTGTACTTCCCATAAAGATAGTTTTTGTTGAACCATCTTTCATAGGTACTGCTTTATTATATGGAACACCAAAGAAATCTGTTACTGTTATTTGTTCTGCATAAGCAGTGTCAATATCAGCTAGATTTGTAAACATCCATTTGTAACCTGGCATAATACTACCTGGAACAAGAGCTTCTGGATCCATCATATGGTTCTCATGCCACTCTGTTGTTCTATAGTTACCAACTCTCATTAAATCTGGACCAGTTCTTTTTGAACCCCATAGGAATGGACGATCATAAGCATACTCACCACTTAAAGAGTAATCACCATATCTATCAGTTTCTGATTTAAATGGACGAACTAATTGTGAATGACAAGCATTACAACTGTTTTTAATATAAACATGACGACCCGCTAACTCTAGCGTAGAGTATGGAGTTGTACCGATTACGGGACGAGAAGCTTCTGCAAAACTTGGTATTAGCGTAATAACACCAGCAAAAGCAATAACTAAAAATACACCTACCGAAAATAAGAACGGATTTTTTTCTAACCAATGAAACATAATAAACCCTCCTTTTTAGGCGCCCATAGGCGTTGCAGATTGTAGCTCTGATTCTTCAATAGGACGAGCAGACATTGTTTTGTAGATATTATAAGCCCACATAAACACACCAATTAGGAACAATGTCCCACCAACACCACGAAGTATCATATAAGGGTGAAGAACATTAACTGTATCCATAAATGAATAAGCTAAGTTACCATATTCATCATGTGATCTCCACATCATACCTTGAGTAATACCTGCAATCCACATAGATGTGAAATAGAAAACAATACCTAGAGTTTGAATCCAAAATTGTGCAGTCATAAGACTTTTTGAATAAAGTTCTCTTTTAAAAATACGAGGAGCCATATGGAATATAGATGCAATAATCATAAATCCAACCCAACCAAGAGTACCATCATGAACATGACCAGGAATCCAGTCAGTAAAGTGCGCGATAGCATTAACTGATTTAACTGCTTGTACAGGACCTTCTAGTGTTGAGAACATATAGAAAGTAGAAGCTAAAAGTAAAAATTTAATCAATGGAGACGAAGCAACTTGTTGCCACTCACCTTTTAGAGTAAGAAGCATATTAATAGCTGAACCCCATGATGGTAAAATTAGTACAATTGAAAATACTGAACCCATAGTCTGAATCCAATCTGGAACAGTTGAGAAAAGTAAGTGGTGACCACCAGCCCATAGATATACAAACATTAAACCCCAGAATGAAAGTAAAGACAATTTATATGAATAAATAGCTTGACCAGATTCTTTTGGTAAAAAGTAATAAATCATAGCAATAATAGGCACTGTAAATACAAATGCAACAGCATTGTGACCATACCACCATTGAACTAAGGCATCATTAGTACCAGCATAAGCAGAAACAGAGTGCATAATATCACCATGACCACCAGATGCGAAATAAGTAGGTATTTCCATATTGTTAAATAGATATAGCATAGCCACACCTAAGAAAGTAGCAATATAATACCAAACTGAAATATATAGTGATTTTTCACGACGAATACCAATAAGTCCGAAAATACTAATACCCCACATAACCCAAACAATAACGATAGCGATATCTATAGGCCACTCAAATTCTGCATACTCTTTAGAAGTAGTATAACCCATAAACAGTGAAATTACTGCTGCAGCTACCCCTAAAACATATAAGATAAAATGTAATTTACCTAAAGTCATTAAAAACTTAGATTCTGCCATCGATACCTTAAGTACACGCTGACCAACATAATACCAAGTAGCAAAAATACCACTTACTGTAAAACCAAATGCATCTGCATCAGTATGCAATGGACGAAGACGACTAAAGTTAGTATATTCAGCCTAGCCATCACCAAACACCAAGTTAAGACTTGGGAAAGCAAGTTGAAAAGCAATAAATACACCAATTGTCATACCAACAATTCCAAGTATAATCGCTGACCACATGAACCACTTAGCAACTGTATAGTCGTACTCTAATGGACGATTCTCCATATATAGCCTCCTTAAAAATTAAAAGCAATTATGTCTAATAAAGCTTACAAACAAAATTTATTAAACTAATTAACATTGAATAATATCTTTTTTTTTGTTTGTGTAATCTTAATTTTTGACTAAATTTGACAATATTTCAATATTTATTAGTTTTTTGTTTACTTTTGTAATTTTATATACAATTAAGTGAAGAAAGAGTTTAAAAACTCTATCTTTTGATGAGGGAAAGAAATTCGTTAAATATATATCTACTCTCTTTAGGTCCAGGACTAGAC
>JAIOSY010000153.1 GCA_021107375.1 Sulfurimonas sp. | reverse complement strand
CCAACTATATCTTTTCCAAGTGCAATTGTTAATGGAGAAGAGGAATCTTTAAACAACTTCGAATCAAGTAATTCTCTTAGATAAATTGTATCTACCGTTTCATTTGGTATCTCAATCCCCACTACATCTTTTCCAGGGATTGGTGCTTGGATACGAATAGTCTCAGCAGATAAAGCCATAGCCAAATCATCTTGAAGATTTAAAATCTTACTTACCTTTACATTTGCAGCTGGTTTAAACTCAAATGTTGAAACAACTGGACCAGCATAAGTTCTAACCACATCACCATCTATTTTAAAGTGTGCTAACTTTTCTATAAGGTATCTAATTTTATCATCAAGTTCACTCTCATCAATAGAGTGAGATTTTAAATCTTGTTTTTGTAAAAAATCAACAGATGGAAGTTTAAAATTTTTAGGTTTTTCAACTTTTCCTTTTTCAATTCCCTCTAAAAGTTTCGCATTTTCCTCAAGTTCATCAACTATAACTGCATTTTTTTGTTCTTTGACTTTAGAAACTAAATCCAATAAATTCTCTTGTTTATCAAATGTTTCTTCATCTTTTATAGGTTCTGCTTTTTTTATTTTTATCTCAAAAGGAATATCTTTTACTTCTTCAATCTCTTGTACTTCTTCAACTTCTTCAGGTTTCAAATTTTCTGCTAGGCTTTGCACCTGCTGTGATATTTCCTCTTTAACTAGCTCTTTTTTAATCTCTTTTTCTTTTTTTTCAGGTAATTTAGACTTTATAAATTCAAAAATATTTGAAGCAATCTCCTGAGTGCTTTTGTCTAAGAAAATAATTATAGAAACAGAAGTGATTATAAACCAAAACACCCATAATCCAAAAACTCCTATATATGGAGATAAAAAGTCAACAAAATCACCAGCAAATTTACCTCTAAATTCATTTTCAATAATTAACGATTGTGCTAATAATAATGAAAAAAAGATTAAAAATATAGATATACTAAGTTCAAGTTTTCTAAGATTAAATTTTGTATTTTTATATAAAAAATATAGGGGAATTAAAGATGCGAGTAAATATATAAATGAGATATATCCAAAATACATATGATTGTAAACAGCGAAAGTTGAACCATAACTACCCATGAGTCCATTATCACCCAAAATAGTTGCAAAACCCAAGTAGATTAAAACACCAAAAACTATAATAAAAATAGTATCTTTCAAATATATTGCCTTGTTAAATAAAATAATTGTTAATTAAATGAAGTATAGCCAAAAATGTTCCATCAAAGGAATTTTTTGGCATTTTGCAATATATTTATTAAAAGTTTATAAATAATTAACCAAACTAAGTTTTGAAATCTTTCCAACAGTAGATAGCATCGCTTCATAATTAAGATTTAGTTGTGTTAATGTTAATGATGCTTCTGCTATATCTGTATCTATAACTGATGAGCGAAGAGTTTGTGTACTAATTTCTAAGATTGAAGTTCTCGCTAAAGAAGCAGTTAAAGCATTTGAATTTGCACCTACTTGAGCATGTGATCTAGTTACATGTTCTTGCAAATCATCCATCATAGTTATTGCATTTTCAATACCTACACTCCTTTTATCACCAAGAGCATCATCAGGATATAAAATATGATTTTCTACAGATTTTATCATCTCATCTATTGTTTTAAAAAAATCTGTTTTAGGATCTCTAATTGTTAAAGCATTATTTGAATTAAATGACATTGCAGAAGCTATATTAGTATCATTTATAGTATCTCCATCACTATCATAATTATCTGAAAAATCTCCACTATTTAAATCATATAACGAAATTGTAGCTTTTGTTAAACCTGCACTTAAATCATTAAATTGGATTTTTCCATCATAAGATAAAGATGTTGTTCCACTAAAATTCGAATTGTAAATAGCTTTATCATATTCATCTGCATCGTTACTAATAGGAAGATTATCTGTTACAACCATATTCATAACATCCATTAACTGTTGATATGTCATCTCATCTGCATCAGTGGCTACTCTTGTGTCTTCCATATTGAAAATGTCATAAGTCTCATCACCGACATCATCATAATCACCATCATTATTAGTATCTAAAATAAATTTAGAACCTCCACTATCCAAGCTAATTTTAACTGAATAATCATCACCATTAATATTTTCACCTGATAAAATAAAATTTGTTCCACTTAAAGTATCATCGCTTGTATCATCTGGCGTACCTTTTGATATATCTGCAACTTCAGAGAGTAGAGTCGATGGTTGTGCAAAAGCATTTTTTTCTGATGATGAAATAGTTTCAGTATCTATGCCATTAACATCTATAATATGTGATGACTTTAATATCTGAGGAACATTTGATGAGATAGTTGAACCCTCTTTTGAAAATTGTGTTCTATCATAAATTAAACCCTCTGCACCCAAAACACCTTCTGAAGAAGTAAATCCAGACTTTGTAAACTCTTTTATGTAAAGAGTTTCACTACCACTAACAGTTGCAGTATCATAGTTAGTTGTTCCTCCACTTAAATTATCAATTTTACCTCTTTCATCTATACCTGGTGCTGGAAGATGATTATACATGGAATCATCAATATCTGCGGCACCAGTTCCACCAAAATCAGTTGCACCAACTAAATGAAAATCTAATTTACTAGAACCTTTTATCTTATCTTCAACAACTATTTGTCCATTTGTGTTTAATGACACATTTACAAGATCTAAATTACCTGTATTGCCATATGCCTTACCTATTTCTATCAATAAATCATCAACTGTATTTGTATCTGTCATTGGAATCTGTTTATTAAAAGCTGTACCATCACTTTGTACACCTCTCAAATAAAAGTAATGCTTATCGCTTGGAGAATCACCCATAAATTCACTCATTGTGCTACTTGGAAGAACAGAAGTTGAAGTGGAATCAGGTTCATTAAGGGTTTGGACAACATTACTTGTAATTGTTCTTTTAACTAAAATCTCTTCTCCTAGAAATAATTCATCTCCACTTATGTTGTATTGTTGTTCTACTCTAGAACCTAAAAATGAATTCATTGAAATATTATTTCCATTGTATGTTCCATCATCAGATATTGGTCTTATATCTACAGCTGAACCAGAAAATAGATACTGCCCATTTATAGATGTATTTGCTAGATTTTTTAAATGATCTTCCATACCTCTTAATTCTGAAGCTATTGCATCTAATGATGTGTCACTACTTGCACCATTTGATGCTTGTATAAGTAGTGTTCTTACTCTATCCATACTTGTACTAAATTCATTTAAAACAGTATCCGTCTGATTGGAAATCTTATATCCACTCTCTGTACTTTTTTGTATCTGGTTTAAAGTTGTTATCTCATTATCAAGTCTCATTGTTTCTGTAAATGTAGCTATATCATCTTTTGCATACTGAATTTTTAGACCCGAAGCTATTTGTTTGTTTACATCAAAAAGTTTTGTACTTAACTGATTATTGTTTGATCCATACAAACTTTTATAATACATACTAGATGTTACTCGCATCACACACCTCCACTTACTGATTTAAACATTTATTATTCTAAAACTATAGCAATAATAATTCCATATGACATTATCGACTAAATATTATTTACTTTTAAGTAATTTATCACTATTATTCTACTTATATTTAATTGCCAGAGTGATGGAACGGTATACATAGCGGATTCAAAATCCGCCGCCTCACGGCTTAGGGGTTCAAATCCCCTCTCTGGTACCACTATTTAACAAAGAGTATCTCTCAATGGATGAGGTATATAAGTCCCTAATATCTTTACACTATTTGCAAAATAAGCCAACTCTTCTAGTGCTCTTTTTACATTTTGCTCTTGAGGATGTCCATCTATATCTATATGAAACTGAGAAATACTAAGAGTTCCATTATCAGCATAACTCTCTATTTTAATAATATTTACACCATTAGTTGCAAAACCACCTAGTACTTTATAGAGTGCTGCTGGAATATTACTTACTTCAAAAATCACAGAAGTTATGTAGCGTTTCTTTTTTTTAAACTTAGGAATATGATACTTTTTTGAAAGTATAAGAAAGCGTGTAGTGTTATTTTTTAAATCTTGAAATGCTTCATCTAAAATATCTAAATTATAAATCTTTGCTGCTAAACTAGAAGCGATTGCAGAATGTGTTTTATCTTTCATTAAAAACAACTCCTCTGCCGAACCTGCTGTATCAAATTTTGCTTTAGCTATTAAATCATTTTTCTCAATATTTTGCTTACACTGAGCTAACGCTTGAGGATGAGATGAGACACTTTTTATATCTTTCATACTTGAACCACGCAAAACAAGTAAACAATGATTAACAGCCTCAAAATGCTCAGCAATTATGTATAGCTTCATTTTAGGAATGAGCCTATAAATCTCTTCAACTCTTCCTGCAGTTGAGTTTTCCATTGGAATCATTGCAATATCAGCTTTATCCTCTTCAACTAAATACATAGTATCATCAAACGACTTACACGCAACAGCCTCATACTTAGGATACACATGATAACAAGCTAAATGGGAATAAGCACCCTTTACACCTTGATAAGCAACTTTTTTCATTTCTCTCCTTGTTTTATTATAAACTCCTACTATAAGCATATCTAAAATATCATAAAGTTTATGGATGTATATTTTAAGATAAATCTAAGAGATATAAAGAGTATAAAATAAACTGTATTAAAAACTTAATTAATGATAGACACTGCCTGTCCGTAAGCAATAGCACTGTCATTGCTTACAAAATCTTTTGCTAAGATGGCATATGGGATTCTTTTCATAATCAATCTAAGTAAAACTCTATTTTGAAAAACACCTCCACTTAAAACTATTGGCAAGTTGTATATTTTCCACATGCCATAAATAATTTCTACTAAGGTATTGAAAAATTTTGAAACGGCTATTTTATTCTCTTTTTCATTTAAGATTTGTGTCACAATTTTACTAAAATCAATTATTCCATTTTCTATATCAAATTCATAATAATTTTTGACATTCACATCATATAAAGACTCTAGTAAAAGTCCACTTTCACCCTCGTAAGAGCAAACTTGTATAACATTTAAAAGTGAAGATACACAATCAAAAAGTCTTCCAGCAGAACTACTAAGTGGTGAGTTTAACTCTTTTTTCCATGCTATATAAAGTGTATTTAATTCCTGCTCACTAAAGGAGTCTGTCACATTGTTTTTAAGCTTCAAAACCTCTTCACCATATATCTCAAACAAAAAACTAAGAGCAACTCGTCTAGGCTCTTTTATAGCCTTCTCAGCACCTAAAAGTCTAAACTCTTTAAAATGCCCTACTCTTTCATAAGAGTTCGTATCACAAATAAAAAACTCCCCACCCCATAAATTTCCATCATCTCCATATCCAGTTCCATCAAAACTTACACCTAAAACTTTTGATTTGATATTATTTATCCCCATAGTTGCCAAAATATGAGCATAGTGGTGTTGAACTTGGATTAGTTCTATATTTTTATTTTGTACTTTTAACTCTTTTGCATACTTTGTCGATTCATAATTTGGATGCTTATCACAAACAACTATATCTGGCTCAAAATTGTAAATTCTCTTTAATGTCTCTATATGAGATTTAAAATGTTCTACACTAGATAGAGTAACTAAATCCCCAATATATGGAGAAAGAATCACTTTATCCTCTATCACTATTGCTACTGTACTTTTTTGATTTGCACCTAAACAGAGAATTTTTTTATCAGTTTTTTTATCTAATTTAAAATAAGTTGGAGCATACCCTCGTGCATTTCTGAGCATAAAAGTCTTATCATTCTCAACAAACACAACTGAATCATCACAACTATTTATAATATCTCTATCGTTGTCCAAACAGTAATCCCAAATATGAGAGAGTTTCATAATCTCTTCTTTTGTAGTACATAAAGGCTCACCAGAGATATTTGCACTCGTTGCCACTATTGGATTTTTAAATTTTTCTAAGATTAGATGATGGAGTGGAGTGTAAGCTAAAAAAACTCCAACTTGATTAATATTTGGAGCAATAAAATCACTAAGAGAGTTATCATTTTTTTTCAATAAAACAATAGGTCGTTTATTTGAGTTTAACAACTCCTCCTCTACTATCCCTATAGTAGCGATATTTTTTGCATCATCTATATCCTTAACCATCACAGCAAAGGGCTTAGATACTCTCTGTTTTCTATCTCGTAAAAGCTTCACTGCTTTATCATTTGTAGCATCACAAACTAGATGATAACCACCTATCCCTTTTATTGCTAAAATATTCCCACATGCCAAGAGTTCTGCCACTTTATCAACTTCATTCCCACATGCCAAGATGTTAGAATTTGAGTCAAAAAGTGAGAGTTTAGGTCCACACTCAAAACACCCTATCGGTTGAGCATGGTATCTTCTATCACTTGGATTTTCATATTCCTTTTGACACTTATTACACATTATAAAATTAGCCATAGATGTATATTTTCTATCATAAGGTAAGTTTTTTATGATACTAAATCTAGGTCCACAATTTACACAAGTTATAAATGGATATCCGAATCGTCGGTTATTTTTATCTTCTAATTCATCTTGACACTCTTTACACATCCCAACATCTGATGGAATCTCTAAAGAGAGTTTAGTGTGAGTTTCACTCTTTTTAATCTTAAACTCGCTAAATCTTTGTTCTTGTATTTGTGTGCTTTTGATTGATTCTATTTTACTTAATGGTGGTTTATTATCTTTTATTTTCTTTATAAGTTTATCAAGTTTTTCTTTTGAACTATTTACAACTATAAATACGCCAAAACCATCATTTGAGACATAACCAACGAGGTTTAAAGATACAGCCAGATTATAAATAAAAGGTCGAAATCCAACCCCCTGAACTACACCTCTTATCTCAATGCTATAAGTCATTTTACTCTAACTCAAGTTGCATCAAAAAT